>JAEDLA010000212.1 GCA_016295545.1 Oscillospiraceae bacterium
AATAACAGTAAATCGAGCGCAGCGCAGCTTTACGGACGCTTCACCAATACTCCCCTCGGCTTGCCCGACGAAGTAATTACCAATATTTTATTGCCGAATTAATTAAAAGATTATCTGTGAAGCTCTGAAAAATCCCTGTACATCTCGTCCAGCTGCTCAATCTGAACTGCCCCGTTTGCCGTTTCGGTGACACCGTGAATGAAAGCGTCATATTTTTCGCACATTATAAGAAGCTCCAGTGCAACAGAAGTGCCAAAGTCCGAATCAGCTGTAATAACGTCGTAATTTGGGAGCAGATATGCAATACGTCCGTAAAGGGTGTAATCCATAGTGAGCCTTATTCTGCGGCAGAGACGCATATCCATTATATCAGCAGCGTCACAGGCAATGGAAGCTGCATGGGAATATGCCCGTACAAGACCTCCTCCGCCTAAAAGAATGCCGCCGAAATAGCGTGTAACAACAACACACACATCGGTAAGCTGACGCTTTTTCAGCACATCAAGAACCGGAACGCCGCCTGTTCCCTGAGGTTCGCCGTCATCGGAGTAACGGGAAATATTCTCATTCCGCAGGATATAGGCATAGACGTTGTGCCGAGCTTTGCGATTTTCAGCTTTTATAGAATTAATGAAGTCCACCGCCTGTTCATTTGTTTCAACAGGAGCGATATGTCCGATAAATTCGGAGCGTTTTTCGATAAACGAGGCATTGGCAGGTTTAGAAATAGTTAAATAATTCATAATTTTCCTTAAAGCAAAAAGGCGGTCAATGACCGCCTGTAGTAATTACTTGTCCATATTGAAACGCTTCTTGAATCTGTCAACACGTCCGCCTGTATCAACAAGCTTCTGTTTGCCGGTATAGAAAGGATGGCACTTGGAGCAGATTTCAACTTTGATATTTTCCTTAGTAGACATTGTTTCAATAACATTACCGCAGTGGCAGGTAATAGTAGTTTTCACAAAGTTAGGATGGATACCCTCTTTCACGATTGTCACCTCCGAATCAAATTTGTAAATCGTGCAGCCCATCAGTTACTTTAGACAGTAGTGACGTTTAACATTACTGAATAATTATATCACAAAGGGAAAGGCTTGTCAAGAAGAATTTATAAAAATATTGTTTTAACAAATGATACCCTTATTTCATTACTTTGGTGAAATCAGCTGCAAGTTTTGCTTCAAGTTCAACGCACTCCTCGTGAGTTGGAGCTTTTGCAGTGAAGTATGTCTTGATTTTTGGCTCAGTACCAGAGGGGCGAACAATAGCCTTTGCGCCGTCCTCCAGGAAGAATGCAAGAACATTGGACTTGGGCAGAGTAAGCTTGGTTTCAGTACCGGCAGCAATATCTCTGGAAATACCTGTCTGGTAATCTTCAAATTTAACGACTTTAAGTCCGCCGATTTCTGTGGGGGGATTGTTTCTCAGCTCAGTCATGATATCGTTCATCTTGTTCATGCCGCTTTCACCCTCGAAAGTGAAGCTGTGGAGAGTATGATAGAATACCCCGTATTTCTTGTACATATTTTCTCTTGCCTGAAGCAGAGTAATGCCCTGTGTACGGTAGTAAGCTGCCATTTCGCAGATAAGCATTGAAGCAACAACAGCGTCCTTGTCACGGACATAGCTGCCTGCAAGGTAGCCGTAGCTTTCCTCAAATCCGAAGATATAGCGGCTTTCCTCGCCTTTTTCTTCGAGGAATCCAATCTGCTCGCCAATAAATTTGAATCCGGTGAGAACATCAATAACTTCAACACCGTATTCTTTGGCAATTGAATAAACAATATCAGTAGTAACAATTGTCTTGACAGCAATGGGATTTTCTGGCATAGTGCCCTTTGCTATACGCTGCGTGCAGATGTATTCAAGGAGCATTGCGCCGACTTCGTTACCGGAGAATAACACATAGCTGCCGTCCTCTGCAGGAACAGCGATACCTACACGGTCACAGTCCGGGTCAGTTGCAAGGAGAAGATCAGGTCTGACTTCTTCGCACTTTTTCAGTCCCAGTTCAAGAGCTTCACGAATTTCAGGGTTCGGGTAGGGACAGGTTGTGAAATTGCCGTCCGGCATTTCCTGTTCCGGAACAATAGTAACATCGGAAATACCGATTTTTGATAAAATTGTTCTGACAGGCTTGTTTCCTGTACCGTTAAGGGGAGTATAAACCACCTTTAATCCGCTTGAAGCGCAAAGCTCGGTATTAATGCCCTGAGCAAGAACATTTTTATAGAAATCATCAATAACTTCCTGACCGATGTAAGAGATAGTTCCCTTAGAAATCTCCTCCTCAAAGGAGCTTGTTTTAACTCCTGAGAACATATCGAGAGAATTGATTTTTTCAAGGATTATTTCAGCACCTCTGAGAGTGATCTGACAGCCGTCATCGCCGTAAACCTTATAACCATTGTATTTTGCAGGATTGTGGCTTGCAGTCACCATGATACCCCCCTGACAGCTGAGTCGGCGAACAGCGAAAGAAAGCATTGGGGTGGGCATAAGCTCAGAATAAATGTGAACACGAATGCCGTTTGCAGCAAGAACCTCAGCGGCAGCCTTTGCGAAAACATCTGATTTGATACGGCTGTCATAGGAAACAGCAACGCTGGGCTCTGAATACTCCTGATTCAGATAATCAGCAAAGCCCTGTGTAGCACGGCGGACGGTATAAATGTTCATGCGGTTTGTACCTGCGCCGATAACACCTCGCAAACCGCCGGTACCGAATTCAAGGTCCCGGTAAAATCTATCATTTATGGCGTCGCTGTCATCTTTAATGGATTTAAGTTCAGTCTGCAAATCATCGTCGTCAACAGCGTTGTCACACCAGGTATTATATAATTCAAGCTCAGTCATAACAAAACCTCCTAATGGAAATATGTTATATTATACCACATTTCAATTAATTTGAAAAGACCTTTTTGCGAAAAAAATAAAAAATTATTTATTTACCAAAATATTAACAGCTGAATTATATGCAGATTTATATTATTTAAATGTATATTAGAAAGAAATATAGCATATTAGATGATTAAAGATAAAAAATGTTGAAAAGTATCTGTTCAACTCGCTGTTGACAAACAAGGCTTAAAGTGCTATAATATAATAGTCGCTTCGAGAGGAAACAAGAAACGACAAATCACGACAAAAACTTTGAAAAAACTTCAAAAAAGGTATTGACAAAGATGAAAAGTTGTGATATAATATTAAAGCTGCTTTAGAAAAGGCAAGTACGGAAAAACAAGTTTCGGCTTTGGGAAAAGTTTTTTGAGAAATTTGCAAAAAGTACTTGACAAAAAGAAGAAGCTGTGATATAATAAATAAGCT
>JAEDLA010000213.1 GCA_016295545.1 Oscillospiraceae bacterium
AGAGGACATTGGTTTTTTTAAATTTCTCCAGTTTGAGTTCAGCCGTCAGTGGACTGCGCTGAAAGCCTTTGCAAATGAAAACGGAATTGAAATAATCGGTGATATCCCTATATATTGTGCTCTTGACAGCGTTGAAGCATGGGCAGCTCCAAAGCTTTTCCAGTTTGACAATGAAAAGAAGCCGGTTGCTGTTGCAGGCTGTCCTCCGGACGAATTTTCTCCCACAGGACAGCTCTGGGGAAATCCCCTTTACGACTGGAACTACCACAAAAAAACAGGCTATGTCTGGTGGATAAACAGGATAAAACGTGCATCCGAGCTTTACGATATCGTTAGAATAGACCATTTTCGTGGCTTTGAGAGCTACTACACCATTCCCTACGGCAATGAGGACGCAACTGTCGGTGAGTGGAAAAAAGGTCCGGGACATGAGCTTTTCCGTCTTGCTGAGGAAAAGCTGGGCAAACTTAACATTATTGCAGAGGATTTAGGCTTTATTACGCCGGAGGTGCGTGAGCTTCTTGACAGCTGCGGCTATCCGGGCATGAAGGTACTGCAATTTGCCTTTGATAACGGCGAAAACGAGCATCTGCCCCACAATTATACAACAACAAACTGCTATGCCTACACCGGCACTCACGACAATGAAACGCTTATCGGCTGGGTTGAATCAGCTTCAGCAGATTCGCTTAAATTCGCACGGAAATATCTGGGCGTAAAGAAAAAGAGCGATATTCCTATGGCAATAGTCCGTTCGGCATGGGGAAGTGTTGCAATGACTGCTGTTGCACAGATGCAGGACTTCCTTGAAAGCGGTAAGGACGGCAGAATGAATACCCCCTCAACACTTGGAAACAACTGGCAGTTCAGAGCGTTTAAGAGCGATTTTACGCCTAAGCTGGCTAAAAAAATCAGAAAACTCAATAAAATGTATAACAGATAATGGAGGAAAATATGGATAAGGCTATTTTTAAGGAAAAATTTACTGCGAAGCTGCCTGCGGATATAAAACAGGCTTCTCCTCAGCAGCTTCACAATGCACTGGGAGACACGGTAATGGAGCTTTTCGGCGGCAGCTGGAATGAAAGCCGTCAGGAGCACCTTTCAAAGCGCCGTGCCTGCTATCTTTCAATGGAATTTCTTGTGGGCAGAGCTGTTTATAATAATCTGCTCTGTCTTGGTATATATCACGAGGTAGAGGAGGTCTTTTCAGAGCTTGGTATATCTCTTGCTGACCTTGAGGTTATCGAGGACGCTGCTCTCGGCAACGGCGGTCTTGGACGACTTGCCGCCTGCTTCCTTGACAGTGCCGCAACTCTGAGCCTGCCCCTTGACGGCTACGGAATCCGCTATAAATACGGACTTTTCAAGCAGTCAATCGTTGACGGTTTCCAGCGTGAGGACATCGATGACTGGACAAAATACGGCGACTGCTGGTCAGTTCGCTGCGACGAGGACACTGTTCTTATCGAATACAGCGGTCAGACCGTTAAGGCTGTACCCTATGATATGCCTGTTTTTGGCTGCAAGACTAAGAATGTGGGTACTCTCAGACTGTGGCAGGCTGAACCTGTTAAAGAGTTTGACTTTGACGTTTTCAACAGGCAGAATTACCTTGAAGCTTCAAAGGAGAAAATCTATGCAGAGGATATTTCTCGTGTGCTTTATCCAAATGATGATACAAACGAGGGCAAGAAGCTTCGCCTGAAACAGCAGTATTTTTTCAGCTGTGCTTCACTGACGGATATTATCAGAAAGCACAAGGCACGCTTCGGCAGCTGTGACAATCTTGCTGACTACGTTACAATTCAGCTTAACGATACACACCCTGTTATCTCAATTCCGGAGCTTATAAGACAGCTTGTTGACAACGAGGGATTTACCTTTGAAAAAGCTCTTGAAACAGCTAAAAAGGTGTTTAACTACACTAATCATACAATTATGCAGGAGGCTCTTGAAAAGTGGTACTGTCCTCTTGTGGAGGAGCTTCTGCCCCGTATTTATGAGATAATTATAATGATAAATGAAGCACTTATTGCCGACCTGTATAATCTTGGTGTGGAGAAGAAGAAAATCAACTCCATGAAAATTATTAAGGGCGACCTTATCCACATGGCTGATATGGCAGTTTATGCGTCTTCCCATACAAACGGAGTTGCTGAGATACACACACAGATACTGAAAGACTCCGTTCTTGCAGACTGGTATAAAATCTACCCCGAACGTTTCCAGAACAAGACAAACGGAATTACTCAGAGACGCTGGATTGCTCTCTGCAATATGGAGCTTTCTTCCCTGATTACAGAGCTTCTTGGCTCTGACCAGTGGGTTGTGAAGCTTGATGAGCTTAAAAAACTGGCTGTATATGCCGACGATGAAAATATACTCCGCCGCTTTATTGACATCAAGAAAGCTAAAAAGGTTCAGCTTGCTGAATTTATTGCTGCTAAAGAGGGCGTGAAAATTGATTCTGAATCAATTTTTGATATTCAGATAAAGAGACTGCATGAATACAAGAGACAGCTTCTCAACGCTTTCTCCATACTTTACATCTATTACGGAATCAAGGACGGTTCGATTAAGGACTTTACGCCGACAACATTTATTTTCGGAGCAAAGTCAGCTCCCGGATATAAACGTGCAAAGGCTATAATCAAGTATATTAACGAGATAGGCAGACTTGTTTCCTCCGATCCTGAGACTAAAGACCTTATCAGAGTTGTTTTCGTATCAAATTACAACGTATCATATGCGGAGAAGCTTGTTGCAGCGGCTGATATTTCAGAGCAGATTTCAACTGCCGGCACTGAGGCTTCCGGTACAGGCAATATGAAGCTTATGCTTAATGGCGCTGTAACTCTTGGTACATACGATGGTGCAAATATCGAGATTGTTCAGGAGGCAGGAGAGGAGAACAACTACATCTTCGGTGCAAAGGTTGAGGAGCTTGAAAAAATCGTTCCCGAATATGACAGCCGCAGGCTTTTTGCTGAGAATGACAAAATCAGACGTGTTGTTTCCTCACTTATTGACGGAACTGTTTCAGACGGCGGCAGCGGAGATTTCCGTGAGCTTTACACCTCTCTCCTTGACGGTGCAAGCTGGCACGCTCCGGACCATTACTATCTGCTTGGCGACCTTGAAAGCTATGTTGAGACAAAGCTTCGCTCCAACGCTGACTATGGAAAGGACAGACTTGCTTTTGCAAAGAAGCAGTGGCTGAATATGTGCAATGCCGGAAAATTCAGCTCAGACCGCACAATTGCAGATTATGCGGAAAATATATGGAATATTAAGTGAA
>JAEDLA010000214.1 GCA_016295545.1 Oscillospiraceae bacterium
AGAGGCGCTGCCTCTGGACTCCGCCAAAGGGGTAATAACCCCTTTGGAATCCCATATTCAGGGAATATAAAAAAGAATCCCCGTAAAGAATGGCATCTTTACGGGGATTTTTCGTTTGTTTTATAATTAAATCATGCGATTTCCTTTGCTACAGCTTCATATTCCTCAGTTATTTCCTTTGAGGGCGGAGCTGTGACAAGTGACACAATTACAATAGCTATTGATGCAGCTATAAATGCCGGCAGAAGCTCATATATAGCGAAAGCTCCGCCAAGCTTGCTTATGCCGAACTTCCATGCGAATACCATGATGCCGCCGGTCACCATTCCTGCAAGTGCGCCCCATTTGTTGGAACGTTTCCAGAAAAGTGCGGTAAGCATTACCGGTCCGAAGGTTGCTCCGAATCCTGCCCACGCAAAGGAGACTATCTCAAATACGGAGCTGTCAGGATTCCATGCAATAATAACGGATATGAGCGCTATTACCACAAGAACAACTCTTGCAACTATCATTGACATTTTCTGTGAAAGCTTTATTCTGAATACGCCGCCGATAATATTCTCCGACATACTGGACGATGCCGCAAGAAGCTGTGAATCAGATGTGGACATTGTGCAGGCAAGTATTCCGGCAAAGATAAGACCTGCTAAAAGTGCCGGCAGTATGCCGTTTTCGCTCATCAGTTCAGCCATTTTTATTACAACAGTTTCAGCTTCGGAGCTTCCGTTAAGCTGAGAGATGCTGCCGTTGACTGAAAGTGCATTTCCTATAAATCCGATGAAAATAGCTACTGCCATAGAGATAACTACCCAGACAGAGGCAATTCTTCTTGAAGTCTTAACTTTCTGCTTGTCCTCGATAGCCATGAATCTGAGGAGAATATGGGGCATTCCGAAGTATCCCAGTCCCCATGCAAGTGTGGAGACAATGGACAGGAAGCTGTAGGGGGAGGATTCTCCTGTTTCTGCATTATGGGAGCTTATAAGTGAAAAATATCCCTTGAGAGATTCTGCATTATCTGCAACTACGCTGAAACCTCCGGCTGTGTGTACTCCGAAGCAGACAAGGATTATAAGTGCTATTGTCATTACAATGCTCTGCATAAGGTCAGTAGTGCTTGCTGCAAGGAATCCGCCTATACTGGTGTAGGAAATAATAACTACAGCTGCAATTATCATTGCGGTATGGTAGTTGATGTCAAACAGTGAGTTGAAAAGCTTTCCGCAGGCTGCAAAGCCGGAAGCGGTATAGGGGATAAAGAATATAAGTATGATAAGTGCAGAAATTCCCATGAGTATGTGCTTGTCATCACGGTATCTGTTTGAGAAAAAGTCTGGAATGGTTATGGAATTTCCGCAGCGGTGGGAATAAACTCTGAGCCTTTTTGCAACGATAAGCCAGTTAAGGTATGTACCAACTGCAAGTCCTATGGCAGTCCAGCCTGCTTCGGAAGCTCCGCTTAAATAAGCAACGCCCGGCAGTCCCATAAGTAGCCAGCTGCTCATGTCAGAAGCTTCGGCGCTCATTGCAGTAACAAGCGGTCCAAGCTTTCTTCCTCCAAGATAGAAGTCGCCGACATTTTCATTCTTTTTTGAACATACAATGCCAACGGCAATCATTACACCAAGATATGCAATGATTGTAATGAGTATGCATATTAAATTGGTATTCATTGATTTGTGTATGAATCAGTTCCTCTGAATCATACGCCTCCTTTCATTTGTTATACTAATCTCATATCGTTCAGCAGGTTGATGTGGGATTAGTATATGTTATCTCCAAATAACAATCAGACCTGTTTCGTAATTCAGGAGAGCTCCTGAATAGGGATTCCAGTCAGAATTGCTATTATGTCCATAAATAACGGCATTATTCAGATTGTCTGTAATGCCTGCCCCTTTTACAAGCCAGTTATATACATGACGTGGTAATTCTTCCGGACAGTCTGCCATATAGGCGTCTTCTTTGGAATACTTTTTTACAAGCTCATTGTATTCCTCATCAGACTTTGGCTGAATTGTTTTTTTCGTGTATTCACTGTTCTGTGAAAGTCGGCTTTCATATTCTGCCAACGCCTGTTCACTTGTATGAAAAATAAGATAAGAGTACGGTCGGTAGTCCTGTGCAGGAAAAGAACCTTCAGTGCGGAAGTAATAGTCCTCCGGACTTTCAGACAGGAAAACCGGAAGAATATCCTTTGCAGCAGGTCTTACACCGTAAACATATACAAATCTTTTTACAGGATACATAAATGACTGGGTTTCAAAATTAATGCATATAATCGGGGCACAGTATGCCAATATCATCAGAAATAAGCCTGTGATTCTTGAAATCCATAACAGACGCTTTGCGATTATGCTTTTAGCGGCACTGGAGAAGAATATAAGTACGCCAAAAAAATATATAAGAAATCCTGCAACGGATAATGCAAAGGAAATTCCGGCTGTACAGCCTATGAAGAAACAGCCGCCCATAATAAACATCAGAATATAAACGGTCTGTATTATTGTATCAGCAGTTGATGAACTGCGCTTTTTCTGCTTGCTGTTTTCTTCTGTGCAGCCGGAATTATCAGCTTCTGTATCTGTACAAATATTTTTCCGCTTTCCATATTTCATGCAAACAACCCCCGTGCAGCTTTATATAATTATACAGCATTATACAATTATTGTCAATATTTTCTGAATAAAAATACACATATCATTTCCTGAGTAAAAGCAACAATGTTAACAGTGGTTAACAGGTATTGATTATTATGAAAAAATAGGTTATAATATAATTGCTGCTGATGTGACAGCTGTTGAGGTTCACATAATTTATCGGCACGTTAAAACTTTGCATAAGGCGGTGATTGTATAAAAACAGTCGAAATCTTTACGGACGGAGCGTGCAGCGGAAATCCCGGTCCCGGCGGCTACGGTGTAGTTCTTCGGTTCGGCAATACCGAAAAAGAGCTTTCCGGAGGTGCGGCGGAAACTACCAATAACCGAATGGAGCTTATGGGAGTTATTACCGGACTTTCTGCCCTGAAAGAGCCGTGCAGAGTTATTCTTACAACAGACAGCCGCTATGTGGTGGACAGTATTACAAAAGGCTGGGTTTACGGCTGGAAAAAGCGTGGCTGGATCAAGTCGGACAAAAAGCCGGCACTGAACGTTGACCTCTGGGAGAAGCTTCTGCCCCTCCTTGAAATTCATCAGGTCCAGTTCAACTGGGTAAAGGGACACGCCGGACACCCTGAAAATGAACGCTGTGACAGACTTGCTGTTGCTCAGCGTGATAAATACTGCTGAA
>JAEDLA010000215.1 GCA_016295545.1 Oscillospiraceae bacterium
GTGAGCAAAGCAGTATCTGCTGGTCGTCACCGAAAACAAATATCTCCATTTTATTCTGTCCGCTCAATGTGTTTGAGGCAAGAAAGAAGCTTTTCTGCTCCTCAATCGGCATAAACGGCTTTACCTCCACAAGCTTTGCGTCCTTATAGTGCTCAGCAAACATTTCGTGAACTGCCTCTGCTGATGTTTTATCCGGCAGCATTCTTGTCTGGACAGGTACACTTACTACCATTCCGCTGAAATAATCGCACACCATAGGATTGAACATGGGCTTGAATTTCAGTCCCGGAACAGCCTGCATTTCGGGAAGATGCTTGTGCTGCTGTGAAAGGGCATACTGACGGGGACTGTTGAATTCAAATGGCTTGTCCTCCCCCTCATAAACCGCAATAGCTTTTTTGCCTGCACCGCTGTAGCCTGATGTCGCATAGGCAAAAACCGGAAAATCAGCCGGAATTATGCCGCTTTTTACAAGAGGATATACAATTGAGTTGAATCCGCTTGCATAACAGCCGGGAACGGCTACACGGTTTGATGTCCTGATTTTTTCCCTGTGCTCCGCAGAAAGCTCCGGAAAACCGTATGCCCAGCCGGGTGCAGTTCTGTGAGCCGTTGAAGCATCAATAATTCTTACATGGTCATTATCCGCAAAGGAAACAGCTTCTCTTGCGGCATCGTCCGGCAGGCACAGGAACGTAAAATCGGACATATTTATAAGTCTTGCTCTCTCCTGAGCGTCCTTTCGCTTTTCCTCGCTTATTCTCAGCAGCTCAATATCATTTCTGCCCTCGAATCTTTCAAGGATCTTCAGTCCGGTGGTACCCTCCTGACCGTCGATATATATTTTTACTGACATAAATTTCCACCTCATAACACAGCGTTTTTACGAAGCCTGTCAGCTCCCCTATCCGCTAATCTTTCTTTTTCTTCTGAGTTTTTCTCTCATATTTCAGCTCTTTAGCAGACTTCTTTTCCGGCTGGTCCTCAAGCATAGCGTGCCACAGGCTGATTATCAGTGCAGCTGCAACAATGCCTATTCTCCAGATAAGCCGTACAACAGGGACAACGGCTATCCATAGTCCCATTACAAGCTCTCCTGCTATCCACAGCACTCCCATAAAAATGGAAAGTCCTATGATAAAAATAATATCTTTCTTTTTCATTCAGTTTCCAGTGCCTTTTCAGCCTGAGCTATCTGAGCCTTTACAGCTTCAGGAGACGGTCCTCCTTCGGACTTTCTCTCACGGACACAGGTATCAAGGCTTATTGCCTCATAAACGTCCTCTCCGAAAAGCTCTGACATTTTCCGGTATTCATCAACAGGAAGTGTTTCAAGGGTAAGTCCCTTTTCGATACACTGAGCCACAAGCGTTCCGGTTATCTTGTATGCGTCACGGAAAGGCATTCCCTTTTTAACAAGGTAATCAGCGCAGTCTGTTGCATTTATGAAGCCTCTTGCGGCAGCGTTTCTCATATTGTCTTTCAGCACTCTCATTGTGGAGAGCATGGGGATAAATGTCTTTACGCAGAGCTTTACATTATCCACAGCGTCAAAAATAGCTTCCTTGTCCTCCTGCATATCCTTATTGTAGGCAAGGGGCAGTCCTTTCAGCATTGAAAGAAGTGTAACCAGGTCGCCGTTTACTCTGCCGGTCTTTCCTCTGATAAGCTCCGTAACATCGGGATTTTTCTTCTGCGGCATTATGGACGAGCCTGTTGCAAAGGCATCATCAAGCTCCACGAATTTGAATTCCCATGAGCACCACATAATAATTTCCTCAGACAGCCTTGAAAGGTGTGTCATTATCAGTGAAAGGGCACAGCCAAGCTCCACGCAGAAGTCACGGTCAGAAACGCCGTCAAGGCTGTTTGGCATTGGTGCGGTGAAGCCTAAAAGCTCAGATGTCTGCTGACGGTTTGTCTTGTAGGTCGTTCCGGCAAGAGCACCGCTTCCAAGAGGGCAGTAATTCATACGCTTTGCTGTATCGTCCAGCCTTTCCATATCACGGAGCAGCATCCACACATACGCCATAAGATGATGTGCAAAAGTGACCGGCTGTGCTCTCTGGAGATGCGTATAGCCGGGCATTACTGTTTCGGTATGCTCCTTTGCCATATTCAGCAGAGTTACAGCAAGAGTTCTTACAAGTGCCCGTATCTCCTTTATCTCGTCACGGAGATAAAGTCTGATGTCAACAGCTACCTGGTCGTTTCTTGAACGTGCGGTATGAAGCCTTTTTCCCACGTCACCCAGACGCTTTGTAAGCTCGGCTTCGATAAACATATGGATATCCTCTGCATTTGGGTCAAGCTCCAGCCTGCCGCTGTCAATGTCGGAAAGTATCTCTTTCAGTCCGTCAATTATTTCTAAGCTGTCCTCCTTTGGGATTATCCCGCAGTCCCCCAGCATTTCCGCATGAGCCATACTTCCCTGTATATCATGTCTGTACATACGTCCGTCAAAGGCAATTGAGGAGTTGAAAGCATTTACCGTCTCATCGACCTGCTTTGAAAACCTGCCTGCCCACATCATATCAGCCATATTTTTTCTCCTAACGTTTTATTATTAAAGACAAATCGTATTTTTCGTCATATATCTGCTTAACCTGCTGGGGAAAACCTTTCTGAGGAAAGGTTCTTCCCCAGACCCCTTTCCAAAGACTTTAATTTATTTTTTCTCAGAGGGGCTAAAAGCCCCTCTGAGAAAAAATGAGCTAAAGTTTTAGGAAGGGAGTTTGAGGGAGAACCCTTTTTCAAAAGGGTTTCCCTCAACAGGTTACACAGACAACTGCCGTAAACTACAACAGGCAGGAGAAAGGCTCCCCTGCCTGAGATGAATATATTTGTAAAATTACTTGTTGTTTCTTTTCTGGTCAAGCTTAGCCTTAACGTGGATCGGAAGTCCGAACAGGTTGATAAAGCCCTGAGCGTCAGCCTGATTATAAACCTCGTCAGCGTCAAATGTAGCAACTTCCTCATCATAGAGAGTATAGGGAGATGTAACACCGGCATTGATGATATTGCCCTTGTAGAGCTTCAGCTTAACGTCACCTGTAACAGTTTTCTGAGTCTCGTTAACGAAAGCAGTCATAGCCTCACGGAGAGGTGTGAACCACTGACCGTTGTAAACGATATCAGCAAACTTGATGCTGAGGTACTGCTTAACTCTTGCAGTTTCCTTATCGAGACAGATTGTTTCAAGAACCTCGTGAGCATGGTAGAGGATAGCTCCGCCGGGAGTTTCATAAACGCCTCTTGACTTCATACCAACAAGACGGTTTTCAACCAG
>JAEDLA010000012.1 GCA_016295545.1 Oscillospiraceae bacterium
ACCAAAGGCGCTGCCTCTGGACTCTGCCAAAGGGTTTATACCCTTTGGAAACCCATTTTAATATCATGAATTTTTGTTCTCGTTCTGCATCTGAAGCCTGTAATCAGAGGGAGAAATATTTTCAGCTGCCTTGAACTGACGTACAAAGTAATTATACGTGGAATATCCGCATTCATGGGCAATTTCGCTTACAGTAAGGTCAGTGTTAAGCAGCATTTCACGAGCCTTGTCAAGGCGGAACTGGATAAGCTCCTCAATGATACTCTTTCCAAAAGTGGATTTGTATATCTTTTGCAGATAGCTTTTGCTGATGAAAAGCTTGTCCGCAATTTCACTGATATTCCAGTTCATTTCGGGATTTTTCATAATATCATTTCTCAGCTGTCTGAGCTTTTCAAAGTGCTGATTAGCAGGTGTTTCCGACTTTGAGTGAGTATGGATACGGTTAACGGCAGCATTATGGATAAGCTTGCTTAACTGCGGCATTTCTTCATTTATATTACAGGAGCAGCAGCCGAGAGTAAAAGAAATATCAACAGTCTGAACGGAACTGAGCTGCTGCTTGATTCCACAGTAAAGCTGTTCAGAACGGTCGTTTCCGAACATTATCACTCCAAAGCAGCCGGAGGAAACAACAGCGCATATTTCGTCCTTTTTTATCAGCTTTTTCAGAATGTTTCCGAAGCCTTTTATCATATCGCCGGCTGCTTCGGAACCGTTCTGAATGAAAATTTTGTGCAGGTCGGTAAGCTCAATATGAATGTATGTAACTGAGCTGAAACTGCCGTAATTTTTCTGAAATGCAGCTCTGAAAGCATTTTTTAGTCCGGAGAGGTTAAGCAGTCCGGAGGTCCTGTCACAGGAAGCAAGGCTGTTCAGTTTATTCACAGCCTGATTCATGGCTGACTGAATCCTGACCTTTTCAAGAGCCATATTGATATAGTTTATCCACTGAATGTAAATACGGCTGTAGGTGACAGGCTGTTTACCAAATGAAACAGCGGAAAAACCGAAGAAATTCTCGTTATAATGGAGAGGTGAGATGTAAAATGCTGAGGGATTCTTTCGTGAATTTCTGAAATAGTCCAGTGCGTCAGAAGCGGAACTGCACATCATGCCGTCATCGCCTCTTTCAATAGCCGATTTGCTGTAGACTATACGCAGTGGCTTGCTGATATCGAAGTAAAGTCCGGCTGAACCGTCTGAGGACAGTGACTGTTCAAAATTTTCAGTAATGCATATATATATATGGTTCATCTTATGGAGAAGATAGCTGTAATTGTCTATCTTTTCAATCAGAGCGGGAATATCTGCGGAGCTTGTTATATCGATAAGCATATCGCCGAAAAACATTTTATTCTGAATGCGTTCCTCATTTTTCATGCGGTGCTGTATCTGCCGCCGCAGCTCAGCGTCCTCTGCACAGCCGCAGCTGTGACTGATTCTGAGTACCCCCGATTCATTGGGGACCTTGCTGCATATTCTGCCGGTAATTATCCTGTACAGCCGGCGGAAAGCCTCTGAGCCAAGCTGATAGTTGGGGCGCTTATAGCTTGTAACAGAGGGAGTAAACAGCGATGCCTCCGCAGTTGCGTCAAATCCTGTAACAGCAATTTCCTCCGGAACATTTATGCCGCTGTTTATAAGGCGGTCAATGAGAGTGTACGCCATTACATCATTTCCGCAGACAATGGCTTCGGGCTTTTCAATGTCTCCTGAGATTATCTGTTCTGCAAGCTGTACAGGAGCATCTGTCCAGAAGTCACCATATATACAGCCTGAGCGTTCCACAGTCAGACCGTGCTTTTTCATGGAGCGCAGATAGCCCTTTAATCTTTCCTCGCCGCTGAAAGTACCTTTCGGACCGGTAAGGCAGATTATTCTTTTATACCCGTGAACTTCGATAAGGTGGTCTGTTATCTCCTCAAAGGCGGCGCAGTCATCGGCAGTAGTAGTTTCAAACTGATTGTGACCGTTATAGTCAAGAAGCATTACAGGTTTGCCGGAATTCAGGCAAAGCTTGTCGATATAGTCTCTGATTTTATCGCTGAATGAATTGCGGTCGTAGAGAAATCCGGCAAAGGCGTCACAGGAAATAAGGCTGAGAATACTTTTTTCCTGATTTTTTTGCCGGCTGTCAAAAAAGAAATCGTGCAGAGGACAGATAACTGCAATGTCACAGGAGCTTTTGAATGCCTGTGAGACTATTCCACGCATTATTTCGCTCTGATAGTCGATGTAGCAGTTTGTAGTTATAACGCCTATAAGCAGACGTGATTCCAAAGCAGAAGCTCCTTTCCTGTAGTATTTTTTGCGTATACCATGGCTTATGACCTGTTTTCAAGCCGTTTTCCTATGTGTAATATTATATCATGCTTTTTGCAGAAATGCAAGACTATTATGCATATAAATTTGTGCAGACTTATTTATTTGTAAAATAAGAGATTATAATTGATTGCGCAATTGTGAATTTATGTGTATAATAATATTAATAAAAATCATCTGTATTTCAGCAGAAATTAATGAAAGGAACACTTTTTATATGAAAAGCAGATTAAAACGTCTGGCAGCTGCTATGTCAGCTGTTGTTGTAGGTGCAGCTTCGGGAATGGCTTCATTCAGACAGCCTGAATTTACCTCAGATGCTGCATACGGAACAGGAAAAAATATTGCTGAGTACCTTGACAGAGGAATTTCTGCCGTGAGCACAGGCTCAGGTATGCTTGTAAGCTGGAGATTCCTTGCCAATGACAGCGATAATGCAGTATTCAAGCTCTATCGTGACAACACTCTGATATATACAAGCAATGCCGGAGATTCTACCTGTTACCTCGATGCAGGCGGCTCGGCAGCTTCAAGCTATCGTGTTGATACGGTGGAGGGAGGCAGCGTAAAATCTTCCGATACCTGTAAAATGAAGTCGGGAGCAAATTACTTCGATGTAAAGCTTGACCAGCCCACTGGCTCAGACTGTACCTACAGTCCCAATGACTGCTCAGTGGGAGATGTTGACGGAGACGGCACTTATGAATTGTTTGTCAAATGGGATCCCTCAAACTCAAAGGACAACTCTCAGAAAGGCAATACCGGCAACGTTTTCATCGACTGCTACAGACTGGACGGCACAAAGCTGTGGAGAATTGATTTAGGCGTCAATATCCGTGCAGGTGCTCACTATACCCAGTTCCTTGTAGCTGACTTCGACTGTGACGGCAAGGCTGAAATGACCTGTAAAACTGCTGACGGAACAAAGGACGCAGCAGGAACTGTAATAGGCGACGGTTCAAAGGATTACCGAAATTCCAGCGGCTATATTCTTTCAGGTCCTGAGTATTACACTCTTTTTGACGGTCTGACCGGCACTATTCTTGACACTGTAAGTTATGAGTATCCTCGTGGAGAAGTAACAAAATCTACGTGGGGCGATAACTACGGCAACCGCTGTGACAGATTTCTTGGTGCGGTAGTGTACTGCGACGGAGTTCACCCCAGTGCTGTTTCCGTCAGAGGCTACTACACAAGAATGACTGCTGTGGCTTACGATGTTGTCAATAAGAAGCTTGTTAAGCGCTGGGGATTTGATACAGGCTATAACAAGGCTGCTGACGGCTACGGTGACGGAAACCATAACTGTATGCCTGCTGATGTTGATAATGACGGAAAACAGGAGCTTGTACTTGGCGGAACCTGTCTTGATGATAACGGCTCAGTGCTCTGGTGTACTAATATGGGACATGGTGACGCTATGCATTTAGGAGATCTTCTTCCGGACAGAAACGGTCAGGAACTGTGGATATGCCATGAGGAAAGTCCCTATGGCGTAACACTCCTTGATCCTGCAAACGGAAAAATTATTTTCCACAAGGACGGAAGTAAGGATACAGGACGCTGCTGTGCTGATAATGTCTGGGCAGGCAATAACGGTGCAGAGTTCTGGGGACTGGGAAATGATGTTTTTGACGGCAGCGGAAATACCCTCTCATGCCGCAGACCGGCAATAAACTTCCTCAGCTACTGGGACGGCGACCTTGAACGTGAGATTCTTGACGGCTATACAGATTCTCCGGCTACGATTACCAAAATGAAAGAGGACGGAACCCTCACCACTCTTCTTTCCACCGACGGTTACTACACCTGCAACACCACAAAGGGTACTCCATGTCTTTCTGCTGATATTTTCGGTGACTGGCGTGAGGAGCTTGTGGTAAGAGCAGCTGACGGCAAGTCGGTAAGAATTTACGCTACTACTTACGATACGGACTATCGTATCACTACCCTGATGCACGATATCCAGTATCGTACACAGGTTGCAGGACAAAATGTTTCATATAACCAGCCGCCGCATCTGAGCGTATATCTCGGCTCTGACAAACCTCTCCCTGAAAGACCGGCGGTAACTATCAACGGCTCAGGTACGGCTGGTCCGGTTCTTAAAACCGGCGACACCATGGATTCAACCAATAAGTATATGTTTAAAAACGTCGGAAGCGGACTCTACCTTGAAGTTGCAGACGGCAACGCTGCTGCCGGAGCAAATGTTCAGCAGGGAGCAGAGGGTGAAACAAAGGCAAATACATGGAAACTTTCACCGGCAGGAGGAGGTTACTATCATGTAATTTCCTGTCTTGACGACGGAAAGACATATTACCTCGACATAGACTACGGTAAAACTGAAAACGGTACAAATATTCAGATATTTACCGATACAGCGGCTGACGCTCAGCTGTTCAAATTCGTGAAAAACGATGACGGTACATACACTATCACCACAAAGCCTACTCAGGACGCAAGCTGTCTCGGAGTTTCAGGCGGCTCAACGGAACAAGGTGCAAATGTTATGCAATGGGAGTGCGACGGCACTGATAATCAGAAATGGATTGCAGAAAAAATCACTATCAAGGACGGCATTACCCTCGATGAGAGCAAGTGCTATATGTTCAGAAATGTGGGCAGTCAGAAGTACCTTGAGATAGAGGGCGGCAAGCAGGAAAACGGTACTAACGTTCAGCAGTGGGGAGCAGACGGACCTGCATCTCATAATGTATGGCACGTTAAATATGTGAACTGGGGCTACTACTACGTTTACTCAGCTCTTGGTGACGGTCAGACATTCCTGCTTAATGTCAACGGAAATGCTGCTGACGGCGTGAATATCGACATTAATGAATATAACACTTACAGCAGTCAGTATTTTAAGTTTGTGGACAATGAGGACGGAACTTATACAATTGTCACAAGAGCTTCAAGAGACCTTTCGGCTGTTGCTGTTGCGGACGGCTCAGCTGCAAGCGGAGCAAATATTGAACAGAGGACACTTAACGGCAGCGATGCTCAGAAATGGATTATTGAGGAGGTTGACTATCAGCTTCCTGTTGTCACAACTACAACAACTACTGCAACTACCACAACTACCACCACGACAACTACAACTACTACCACTACAACAGCTGAAACTACAACAACTGAAACCACAACTGTTACAGGTGAAATAGTCTGGGGCGATTCCAATGGCGACGGTAAGGTCGGCATTGATGATGTGGTAAGGGTAATGATGTACGTCAGCAGCAAGGAAGCTAATCCTCTCAGTGAACAGGCATTAAAGAACTGTGATGTTTATAATAACGGAGACGGAGTGTTTATTGCAGACGCACTTTCCATTCAGAAAAAGTTAGCACAGGTAATCGATACTCTTCCTGAATCATAATTGTTTTATCACGGATAACTTGTGTTATCCGTGATTTTTTTGAATTATATAAACAAATACACACAATATTTATAGAAAGTTGTAGATTTTTCTTGTATAGTGTGATAAAATATATATGGAGATTTATACTCAATCAGAGGTGAACAAAAGGTAAGGAGTTGAGTTTTATGAAATTTATCAGTAAATTAGTTTCAGTATTATTTTGCGTCACAGTCCTTGTATCATGCATACCAGATTTTTCTGCCGGTGCTTCCTATGATAACAGCTTTTTAACTGAGGAAGAAA
Source organism: Oscillospiraceae bacterium (assembly GCA_016295545.1). Classification (GTDB taxonomy): domain Bacteria; phylum Bacillota; class Clostridia; order Oscillospirales; family Ruminococcaceae; genus Ruminococcus. The sequence goes on from JAEDLA010000012.1 coordinate 5,990, forward strand.
CAGAGTTCGCTGAAAACTCCGGTGTTATTACCGTTGCACTTTATACCAATCTCAATACGATCAGCTTCCTTGATGAAAAAACAGGCGAATTTGAAGGCGTTGTTCCTGATATTCTGGATTATATTTCCGAAAGGTCAGGGCTGAAATTCAACTGTATTCCCTACGACATGACCATGCGTGCTGAGGACTTCTTCCGGGAAAATCCGGAATGCGACATTGTTGCCCCCATTTTTAAAAATGAACTTAACAGTGTTGCGACAAGCATAAAGCTGTCCTCCGCAGTTGTTGGTGACGACCTTGTTTTTGCCGGAAAAGAGGGGTTTCTCCTTTCAGAAGAAGCAAGCTTTTCCGTTGCTGTACCAAAGCACTTTTTCGCTGTAGGTGAGGGAATTCAGAAGAAATTCCCCCATGCGGAGATTATCTCCTGCGATACTAAAAAGGACGCATTCAGACTGGTCAAAAAGGGCGATGCAGACGTTGTTGTCAATGACAGATTTTTAATGAAGTACGACCTGAAAAGTCCTTATTACAGCAATCTTGAAATAGTACCGAATATTCATTTTGAGAATAATATGGTTCTTGGTGCTGCTCAGGATACCGATCCTCTGATGATGTCGATTATCAACAAGCTTATTGATAATATGACTGATTCCGAAACAAGTCAGATAATCGTGGAAAATACCATGAGCAAGACTTATCAGCTGAGCTTTGCAGAGGTCTGCTATCAGTACCGAACCTACATAATCAGCGGAGCAATACTGCTTGCTTTCCTGATAATCCTTGAGATTCTTTTTGTCCGGCTGAACAGCGCAAAGAGAAAGTCAGAGTTCCTTGAGGAAAAAAGCAAGGCAGATGAAAAATACCGTCACGAGCTGTTTGTACAGGCAAATTATGACGACCTTACCGGTATTTATAATTCAAAATACTTCCTTGTAAAAACTCAGGAAATGCTTGATATGAACCCTGATAAGTATTATGCCATGATTTATATTAATATTGATAATTTCAAGCTGCTGAACCGTATGTATGGTCAGGAGAGCTGTAACAGACTGCTTGAATTTATCGCCAGTGATTTCCGCAAAAAAATCAATTCTACAGGTACATTCTGCCGTTACTCCTCAGACTGTTTTGCTGTGTGCATTGAAATGAGGAGAGTTGTTGAGGAAAGAATCAGCAATCTCTGCACTTCTGTGTTTAATGATAACGGCAAGGTGCTTAACCTGAAATACAGAATGGGTATATGTACCGACAAGGAAAAAACTCTTAACGCTGAACAGATGCTTGAGGACGCTCAGCTTGCTTTCCAGAATATCAGCAAAGAGTACGGCACAAATATTTCTGTGTTTGATAACGAGCTTATTGACAAGCTGCTTATGGAGAAAACCTTTATTGATGAGCTTGATGCTGCCCTTGAAAATGGCGAATTTCAGGTTTATCTCCAGCCGCAGTTCAGTCACAAGACAAAAAGCCTTATCGGAGCAGAGGCTCTTGTACGCTGGATACACCCTGAAAGAGGTCTTATACCGCCCTATAAATTTATCCCTGTTTTCGAGAAAAGCGGCAATATTATAAAGGTGGACAGCTTTGTCTGGGAACAGGCGTGTAAAATCATAAGCCGCTGGAAAAAAGAGTACAATATAGAATTTCCTATTTCCGTAAATATTTCCCGAAACGATATGTATTCTGAGGACTGGGAGAAAAAATTCCTCCAGCTGACTGAAAAGTACAATATTCCGCCGGAGCTTCTTCATCTTGAAATTACAGAATCAGCGTATATGGATAACTCCCAGCTGCTTGTTGAAAAGGTCAAGGAGCTGAAGAATCAGGGATTTGTTGTAGCTATGGACGACTTCGGAAGCGGCTATTCTTCGCTGAATATGCTTCAGGATATCGATGTGGATATACTTAAAATCGATATGCGTTTTCTGCACAGCAATTCTAATTCCAACAGCACCGGAAATATTCTCAAGGCTGTGGCAAATATGGCGACATGGCTGGGACTTGCTGTTGTTACTGAGGGTGTTGAGACTAAGGAACAGGCTGATTTCATGATGTCCATAGGCTGCGATGTTATTCAGGGCTATTTCTACGGAAAACCTGTCCCCGTTGAGGAGTTCGAGGGATTTTTCAAGACAGCCGAGGTTACTCCTCTTACCAAGAATCTGAGAGATTCTATTCCGGAAGTAAGTTTTCTTGCGGGAAATTCTGACCTTAACGGACTTGTGGAGAGCATTCCTGTTGGTGTAAAAATTTACGATCCTGATAAGGAAAATAATTTTGCAATTGCCAATGAGATGTTCTGCGAGATTTTCGGTATTACTGAGGAACACTTCAAGAAGGAACTCCCCTCACTATTTCTGTCCGTGTGCAGCGAGGATCAGCAGCTTCTAAGGGATAAGCTGGCTACTCTTAATAATGCCGGAGACTGGTTTAGTACCGATATCCACTGCTTTAAGAGTACAGGTGAGAAAATGCTTATACATCTTATGGCAAAGGTTATTTCTGAAAATGTTTTTGGAAAGCTGATGCATTTAATAGCAGTTCAGGATATTACCGAGTATGATGCTGCGAAAAAGTAAAAAATGGGCGGACTGTAAAGCAGTCCGCCCGTATTATTTTTTGTATTGGTGAAAATGCAGCTTAGTTATTCAAAAACCTCAGCTTTATTTTCATCAGATTCCTCTGCCGGCTTTTCCTGAGCAATTTCAGCAGGCTCATTTGATTCAGCAGGAGCTTCGGCAGTCTTATTTTCCTTGCTTTCTGCCGGCTTTGAAGCCTTTTTCTCTGAATCCTTTTCATCAGTACCTTCTTTTTCAGCAATATCGCTTGCAGTCTCTCTGTACATATCATCATCAGCAAGACTTCCAACGAAATTAAGCTGCTTTACAGGAATCCTTTTCAGCGGAGAATAAATAAATTTACCGCAGGAGCTGTTGCATTCCACCAGACCTTTTTTCTCACAGAGAACCTTGTTTCCGTCCTTTGCACGTTTGCCGAATTGACAGTAGTCGCATTTAGGAGCGATAGATTTATCAAAATATTTTGCGCCTGGCTTAAAAAGCGAAGCTAAACCCATTAATATCACCTCAAGTAATCAATCTAATTTTTATTATAACATAATATAAGAATTTTGTCCAGTGTTTTTTGAAATTTTCTGCGATAAAGATTGAAAAATATAAATTGGTTAATATTTTTGCGATTGCCTGTTTGAGGATAGAAAAACGTCCGGAAATACCTTTTCAGTGGGGACAAAGTCTGCTGAAATAAGGGAACGCCCTCTCTTGCAGGGCGTTCCCTCTTCAAAAACAGTCCACCGGACTGTTTTTGAATTCACCCTTTGCGGAGCGCCTGACGGCTGTATGCGGGGCGTTGCCCCACACCCCACCAGAGGCGCTGCCTCTGGACTCCGCCAAAGGGTTAATAAACCCTTTGGAATCCCGTGATTGATCTATTAAACAAAAAAGACGTCCGAAGACGTCTTTTACTCTTATTTCGCAGATTTTGCAGCTTCGGGATTTTTCTTTCTGTCGATAAGCTCCATAGAAAGGGGAAGAAGAATTCCGATAATGCCGATTACTATTGCAATAATTCCGGTTGAATTGAACTCAAAGGAAGCTCCGGTAATCTCGCCTGTAACGGAATCAATAGTTTCACGGGGCCAGATAGCGTAAAATGAACCGACTATCAGTCCGAGAATAACAGCGTAAGTGCCTCTCTGCCACTTTTTAAGACAAAGGGTAATTACCTTTGCACAGAGGAGAATACCAAGTATTATTCCTATACCAACAGGGATAAGTACCATTATATTCATCTCGTCAACAGCATTGATAACCGTCTGATAGCCGCCGAGAATCAGCAATACAAGACTTCCGCTTAGACCGGGCATTATCATTGCAGCGGCGGCAACTACAGAAATCATAAGCAGATAGAAGAATGTTACGGGAGTTAGCGAAGTGATTACAGAATTTGTAGCCGACATACTTATAACAGTAACGCCGATTATAACGCCAAGACCTATTGCAAATGGGATAAGGTGAAGCGGTTCAAGCTTCTTTTCCTTTGTAGCCTCCTTGTATATCATGGGGAGACTTCCCAGCACAACGCCCATAAAGAAAAACTGTGTCTGAACGTAGAAATTCTCGAAGCAGATATTCAGAACCTTTGCTGAGAGAATAACACCGATTCCCATACCGATTATAATAGTCAGCAGGAATACGAAATTCTCTTTAAGCTTTTTCAGGTTCAGCGTAACAGCGCCCAGCAGACGGTCGAAAACTTTCATAATAACCATCATAGTTCCGCCGCTTACTCCGGGAATCGCATTTGCTACGCCGATTACAACACCTTTCAGTACGTTGATAATATGTTCCATTTTCAAAATCCTTTCTTTTGTATGTATGATTTTTCCAGTGATTGTAATTTATTATCTCACATATTTGAAAATAAGTCAAGAGGGTAACCACATTTTCGACATAAATCGGCAAAAATATATATTGTCGTATGTTTTCAGCGGATTTTTCTCGGCTATTTTTTTCACAGCTATTACGCAGAATTCCTGTTTGCTATATGAGTTAATATAACAAACAGGAATTGCTTGATTTTTATTTAAGGTTGGAAAATTCTTGTGCAGTGATTTGTGCTATTTTGTCTGATTCTCAGCATACTGCCTTAAAACGAGAGAAGCGTCCACAGGAGTTACCTTGCCGTCGTTGTTTACGTCGCCGAGAAGCTCGTATGTTATGTCTTCTGTTTCAGTGCCAATCTGGGATGCGGAGTAATAGGACAGAAGCAGAGACGCATCAGCAGGTGTCAGCTTTGAATCGTCGTTCAGGTCACCGTAGGTGGCGTTGTAGAGGTCTATATCATCTGAAAATGAATATACATAGGCTATTGAAGGAGAAATTGTATAAGGCAAATATCCTAAATCATTTTTAATCTGTGCCGCAAGCTTTAAATGCTCATCAAGAGTTAACTCCTTGTTGGGTACAACACATACTGCGTTCAAATCACTATTGATTTCAATTGAATCGTAATTCCCCTTACTCTTGGAGACAATATGACAGTCAAGATTTTTTTCCACGATATAGTTGCTTAATATTTCTTCCAGTTCATCAAGATTATCAGAATAATATCCTGTAAGATATTCTGTGTTAAGAATTTTTATTTCACCGCTTACATTTCCTCTGTAAATGAAGCTTGTAATAATTCCCTGCTTTTTAAGTTCATCGCACATAATCCTCGCATTTCTGGGCGTATCAGGATTAAGTTTTTTGTCGGTGATAGTATATACATAATTTGAATCGTTGTCAACATCATAATTAACCCTATATGAGCTGTCGTTAGCATAAATTATATCGTTAAGCAAATTATCATCATTAAATCTGTCAAATGAATCTGATAATGTAAAAGTGAAGTTATTAGTGTAAATGCATTCAACAATGAATCCGCCCTTTGATGTGACAGTATTAAGTGCGTGAAACTTATATGGTTTAGAGGAACTCCATAACTTAAAAACACCGTAATCATCTGTTTCATAATACTCTTTAAAAAAATTCTTATATTCCTCTGAATTTCTGCTGAACTGAAAATCATTTGCATTTGCATTGAACGCAGTTAGGACAGAGCTGCAAATCAAGAGTGAAGAAGCCAGAGCCAATAGTTTCTTAATTTTTTTCATAAATATTTCCCTCCTATAAGATTTTTGTTCTTGTATGTGTATTTTTATAACAGCTGCTTCGATTTAGTTTTAAGAAATCGGTTTCATCTTCATGATGCTCACAACCTTTTAAAAAATTTTTGCCGGGTTTCTCTTTCTATATACTATAACGGAAAAGTAACATGAAATGTGCGGACAAAAAATGTAAACATTTTATGAATGTTTGCTGAGTATAATTTGCAGTGGCACAAAAAAGCCCTCCCTGAAAAAACAGGAAGGGCAGATTTGATTTATTCACGATTCAGGAAGTGTATCGATCATCTGAGCAACTTTCTTCTGAATAGACAGTGCGTCTGAAATGAACACTCCGTCACCGCTGCCGTAAACATCAGCATTGGTGTAACCCTGCGGTTCAAGAGGATTTGCTGTCTTGTTGCTGACATACATCATAACCTTAACAACGTCAGAGATTCCTACCTTGCCGTCAAGGTCAGCGTCACCCCAGAGAGTTGCTGTGTCGGAATCAGTAGTATTCTCAGTAGTTGTTTCAGGCTGTTCCGGAACTGTTCCGTCAGGCTCGATACCGCCTACGAGGACGCCGTCGCTGTAAACGCATATTTTATCGGTTTTAACCTCGTTGCCGTTGCCGAAGAAAGCATCGTCCTCCACGAACATTGTAAGTCCGTCGTAGCTCCAGTCGTTGGAGGGATCCCACTTGTCGCCGTAGTACATACCCACATCAAACTGGTACTTCTTTCCGGAGTTTGCGATATAGTAACCGTCCCATGAGATTTCCACATAGTATGTGTCAGCCACAGCGTCATACTTGAACGGACCGCTGATAATACCGTCAGCGTCATCAACCTCAGCACTGGACTGGTCATAAAGCTCTTTTAACTCAGTAACACTGCTGACACCGCCTGCCATTTCGCTTGTGTTGAAGAAATAGCGGACAGAAATTTTGTCAGAGGGCTTGTTTGAATCTGTCATAACCTTGAATGAAACCTTTGTAACGCCTGAACCGTCAGAGTGGAGGTCGTCAATGCCGCAGGCTTCAACCCAGTAACCGTTGCCGCCGCCTTCTTCGCCGCTGTTTATCTCAACAGGCGGGAAGTTTTTCGTAACAGCCATGTCAGGAGTTCCGAAGAATTCGTAAAGACCTGCGCAGGCTCCGACAAAAGCAGCGTTATAGTCAATGGTTACCTCGTTGTATATCCAGTCGTTAGTAGTATCGTGGTGCTCGTCGTTTCCGTCAGGACCGCCGGCAAGAGCACCGTATAGAACGTGTCTCTGCTCTCTTGTATCTTCTGCGGAAAGAAGTCCCGAAGCTGCACGGTGGTGGGGGTATCTTACGGATTTTTCGTTATAGCCGACGATATAGCATCGGTCAAGGGGATTATCGCCCATGATATAGTGCATCTGTTCCTGTGCCCACTGGCTGAATTCGCCCGGTTTGCCGTTGTTGTTGTACTTGTCGTAGATCATACCGATAAACTGCATAGCGGTATTATATCTTGCTGAGCCCCATACCGAAAGGAAAGCATAACCTCCGGGTGTTTCAAGAGCTTTCCATGTAGGATAGCATTTGTAGACCTGTTCCCAGAAGTCAGCAGGCTCATACTCTGTTTTGTTGTTTACAGTACGGTACATATTCTGCAGCTCAAGCTCCGGATAGGTCTGGTCGATTATTCCGAGAAGGGAAATAGCTCCGCCCCACATATCGTTCCAGTTGTAGCAGTAACCGGACGGTGCATAAAGGTCAACATAGGGCATAAGGTCGTTAAGATAGGAGCTATCCTCCGTGCAGAGGAATAGCCATGCACCAGCCCAGCAGTAATCGTCCTCCCACTTGCTTGAATTATAGAACTGCATAGGACCGTCAGCGTTGTCACTGAGCTCCTTGGGATTGTCATTTGCAAATTTCCAGAGAGCCTTTGCGTAGTCAAGAGATTTTTCAGCATATTCAGGATCGGAATCCTTGAAATTCAGATAATTGAGAGCAAGAGAGCCTGCCGCAGAAGCAACATAGTCAGTCTGAGGCTTTTCGGCAGTCAGGAACCATGCCGGACGAACCATTGTGTCAACTTCGGGAGCCTCCCATACAGCGTGGTCGATACCGCCCTCGCCGACCTGATAGCAGTGAGCTATGACAGTACCGTCAGCGTCACGGAAAGTACATTTCATAAGGTAGTCGTTGAAATACCGGAGGATAGTTTCAATATGTCCGTCCTGACCTGTTTTCACATAGGAGTCACGGAATTCATAATATCCCCAGCCAAGAGTTGCGGCGGCGTAGTTTTCAGGCATACCGAATTTTACGTGGTCACCGGCATCATGGAAACCTCCGGCAACATCAATGCAGCCGTCACCGTCAGGATCGAGAATGTCCTTGTATTTATCCATAAATGCCTGAGAGAGATTTGTGCCGTTGCGGTAGCCCTCTCCTTCAGAAGCAGGCTGCATGGGAACTTTGGCATCGTAGGTGTGACAGTCTCCACGCCAGCTGAGCTGATTGTTTGCGCTTACATCTGTTCCGCACATATTTGCGTCATAGAAGTAAATGGAATACTGGAGCGCACGGGCGTAGTCGTAGTCCAGACCGGAATCCTCCATAGCCGGAGTTTCTGATTCAGCAATTGAATCTGTGGGGAGAGCTGCTGCGGTGGTGCTTATCATGGCAGCGGCACACACAGCGGCAATTAATCTTTTTTTGTTCTTCATAATATTACCCTTTCATTTCATCAGGACTCAGGCAGCTTATCGATTGTCTGAGCGACCTTTTTCTGTATAGACAGTGCGTCTGAGATAAATACACCGTCTCCGTTATTAAATACGTCAGCATTGAGAAGTCCCTGAGCTTCAAGGGGATATTTTGATTTGCTGCTGACATACATCATAACCTTTACAACATCAGAAATACCGACTTTACCGTCAAGATCAGCGTCACCCCACAGCTCAGCTTCACCGGAGGACGGCTCAGTAGTTGTGGTGTCAGGCTCAGTGCCGGAGATCGGATAGCTTTTGAGGTCGGGCAGCTCATCAAGAGTAATGCAGTATTCACTGTTGTAAATTTCATTGAGATTATCAACAGGATTATTCTGTTCGCTGTTGATATAGTTCATAT
>JAEDLA010000216.1 GCA_016295545.1 Oscillospiraceae bacterium
GTCCCCCTCGTTCACCCCCTGCCAAAGGGTTAATAAACCCTTTGGAATCCCACCTGCGGCTTCGCCGTTATTACTTTATTAGTTTTTCCGATTTTCTCTTTATTTCCTCGCTTATGTCCCTGTTGTACCATATAAGGGTATCACGAGGATTTTCCTTTTCGTTGACTACCTCACGAAAAGCATTCATAATATTTCTCGTAACGGCATAGGACGCAGGAATTATCGGTATCTCCTCAAGCTCCTCAATCTGGTCAGCAAGGCGGCTATACTCGCCGGACGACCACGAAAGCTGTCCGAGAGCTTCGGTATTTGCCGTATCATACCGTCCCATAACGCCCATTAAGCCCTCCAGCCGGCTGCCAAACTGAACCTGAGTTTCTGTTTCCGTGAACCATTTCAGGAACTCCCATGCGCCCTCCTTATTCTCAGCCTTGCTGAAGATTACTGCCGCTGTACCATTTGAATTTGCCGCATGGGAGACTGTTCCGCCGCTTTGTAAAGTGCCGGGAACCTGTACAAAATCCCATAAGCCGCTTATCTCCGGAGCAGCCTCCGTCAGCTGATTTGCAAAGGTGTAATTGTTTATTACAAGGGGATATTCCCCTGTTCTGAACCGGCTGAATGCGTCATAGGACTGCTGAAAGCTGTATTTTGTATAAAAGTCCGTCCACGTCTCAAAGGCGTCCACTGCTCCGGCTGAATTGAAGCATGAATCCGTTAACGTTTCATTGTAGTAGCTCACATTATTCTGCAAGGTCAGCAGTGCAAAGGTATGTCCTGCTTCTGTTGCCGGAGAAATGTTGGCGGAGGGCAGAACAAGTCCTGCTGACATATACCGCCTTTGCATCGCAGGCAGCATTTCTGTAAGCTCGTCCCACGTTTCAGGAGGCGCATCGAAGCCAAGCTCCGCAAGAATGTCCGTCCTGTAAAACAGCATAGGGAAATTACGGCTGAGGGGCAGTCCGTAAACGCAGTTCTCATAGGTGTACTGCACAAATGCGCTGTCTCCGAAGCGCTCCTTTACATCTTCATAGCCGGAAAATCCTGTCAAATCCGCAAGAAGTCCTCGTGCCGCAAGGTTCACAGGCGTTTCTCCACCAAGAAACAGCACAACATCGGGAGCCTTATCAGCAAGAGCTGCTTCGATTATTCCTCCGTTTACAAGGCTTATTGACACAGGAATGCCTGTTTCAGCCATGAACTGCGATTCCGTCATTTCACGTACTGCCTGAGCCTGATCACGTCCGAGATTTACCCATACCTCAACAGCATCTTCTCCTGTAACATCGGAGAGTGTGGAATAATCCTCAAAGAACGAGCCGAAAAATGAGCCTGCACCAAATTTAAGGGACTGTAAAAAATGCTCCTCAGTATCAGAAAAATCGCAGCCGGCAGCGGCAAATTCAATGTAGTCTATTTCAAGCGGCTGACTGCGGCACTCTCTCGACCATGCAGACAGGGAAGTTATATTTTCCTTTATCTGGGAGAGATAATCCGGAATTCTCAGCGGCTTTTCAACGCATTTGTCAAGTATCACCGTCATTCGCTCAATAGCGGCAGCCTCTGAACCGGACGTTCCGGTCATTCCCTCTATCTCAGCCTGAACAGCTTTCAGCTCTCCTGACAGCCTGTCAAGCTCATCAACAAGCTCAGGGATCTTTTCGTGAACGTAGTAATCCGTGTATTTATCGGGATTCGGACCGGTTATCATCAGAATCCTGCTGTAATAATCCTCCGTCTCCTCCAGACATTTGTCAAGCTCTCTCAGGGAATCAGCTGTCTCGCCGGGAACTGCTTCAAGAGTGAGCGTATGGTCGCAGTCCGCCGTAAGATATACATATATGTAATCTCCCTGCTGATTACAGGGACTTGTCAGCTGCCACCGGTTATCATAGGGGAAGCATACCTGAGAAAGCTCCTGACAGGGAACCTTTCCGTCAATATATATCCGTCTTGCTGAACTGAAACCACGAAGCTGATTCTGCCTTGCCTTTATGCCGATTTTGTACCAGCCGTCATTTTTTATGTCCTCAGCCCTTATAGTCCATGTTACCGACTGCATTGGCTTTTTCCAGTTGCCGCCGCCAATAGTGTTATAGAGAATTTTTACCGGATCAGAGGGAGAAATCGTATAGCATGAGCCGTCCGCAGCCGGACATATCTCCGAATCCGATTTAACAGCGGCGTCCTCCCCCTCAATCCTGAAAATATTCGCAGGAGTGTCCTGTATTCCGTCATTTTCAGCGTATTCCGGCAGCTTTTCAGGCGTGTAGAATTTAAAGCTTTCAACTGCAAATCCGGCACGCTCCGATGTAAAAGAGATTTTATGACTGCCAGCTTCAAGATAAAATATCAGCGGTTCACTGAAAAGTCCGTCACTGTCGCAGAAATCGGCGCACAGCCACATTTCCTGCTGTATCTGCACCGGACGCATCTGATTTCCACGAGAATCAAAACGGCTTTCACTGCTGTTTACCCACGCTCTGTTCAGCCTTATACGGGAGGCTGTGTCAAAGGGAACTGCTTCATCTATCTCCATTGAAAGCTCAACAGGCACAGTGGCTGAATCAAAGGGATAGTATTTCATATTCACGCAGTATATTCCGGACTCCTCCACATTAATAACGTAGTCCGCCCTGCCCTCCTGACTTTCCCACAGAAGAACATTTTTTTCACCGCCGCAGCTGCCTGTGGAAAAGCTTCCGTCTGATGTATCAGTAAAATCCGTACCCTTTACGACTATTTCCCTTTCCGGACGGTTTTGCTGTGAATACAGTTCATAGTAATCGCTGTAGCTCATTAGTCCGGAGCTTTCATCAGTAAAGCTGTAGTAGTCCCTGCACATAGCATTCAGGGTTTCATCAGAAATTGCCGGAGCTGAATCAGCTGCTGCGGCAGTCTCAGCCGCTGTTCCGGAAATAATAAGACAGGCAAGCAGTCCGGCGGCAAGCCTGCTTACCGGTTTAAAAATATCCAATTGCATACCGCCCTTTCTGCTGCGAAGCATTATTAATTGCATAGCTGTTATTTAAGGGGGACGCCGTCCCCCTTAACCCCCTGCCAAAGGGACATTGTCCCTTTGGAATCCCACGTCTCATCTGTATATCCCCCATAAAGGGGGATACTCAGATGAGGAAGGGTTCAGAGAAACATTGTTCATTGGTAAGGATTAAGGAAGAAAGCTTCCCTAAATAATGCCGTACATATAATATTGATTTGCATGACATAAGCCTTGCCGAACTGCACAAAACTTCATTAGCAATTATACCAAATT
>JAEDLA010000217.1 GCA_016295545.1 Oscillospiraceae bacterium
TCATCTTCTGTCATTGCAAGTAAATCCTGTCTGTAAGCATCATGGAGAGCCACAACTTCATCATGGTCAATGAGCTGTACATCAATTTCTTTCAGAAGCTTATTGGTAATACGTATTCTGCCTTTGCTGTCAGATTTAAGGAAATCGGAATAATCTGAGCAGTAAGTGTCGTCAGTCCAGTCTGAAGCCCAGATGTAGGCTGACATAGCAAAGTCATCTGCCTCAGAATCAGCGAAATCGTCACAGAGATATACAGCCTTGAACAGGTCGGCAAGCTGTTCGGAAGCACATTCATAGCTTCTCATAACAGTTGAGCCGTTTTTCATGGAGTAGGCAATGGTAATGTCGTTGTTTGTATAATGGTAGAATTCACTTTCCTTGCGTGCTCCTCCGTAAGGTAAGGTATCATATTCGTAGCTGTCAAAATTCAGGTGGCGGTCTATCATTTCCTTGTGCAGGTCTGTGACTTCCCTGATAACATTTTCATCGTCAGTAGAAATTTCAAGATAATTACTTGAAGAACTGGTTTCAATTTTTACACTGCTTATTGAGAAATTGCTTGGAACATATTTAACAATTCCGAAGCCATTTGTTGCACTGCATAGTGTCCATACCAGAAATACAGCGGCTATTGTGCCGGCAAAACGTAAAATGGACTGCCAGAATTTTTTAAATCCACGTTTGGAAATGACTTCAAGGATAAAATAGAGAATAGCACATACCACAATGCCGGCAGCAATGCTTGTATTTGACGAAATAAAGAGCGTCATGATGCAGAAAATGGCAACTGTAGTCATTACGTAGTAGAACATTTTGTAGACATAGGGCTTTGAAACCCATTCAGCCTTGCGGTAACGGTTCAGCAGGTAAGCTGCGGCAAAATAGATTGCAATAGTTATAAGTGTGGGGATAAGCCAGCGAATGTACATATTTTCAGCAGATATACTGTTAAAGACATCGTCGGCGTAGCGTCCAAAGAATATGACACAGCCTGCCGGACTGGTGCAGTTGAGAACCTCTTTATAAAGTATGGAATCATCGCAGAATCCGTAAGCAGCACCGTCGTATCTGTTGATAAGCAGCCATACGCAGGCTACAGCAGCAGGAATAACGACATTAACCGCAAAAACGCTGAAAATGGCTTCAAAGGCGCTGCCGCAGAAGGTTACTGCAAGAACGGCAAGTGTATATAACAGGAGCATTCCGATAAGTATGATACAACCCGAAGCAAGACAGAAAGAGAACATCTCCCATATTTCAGATGTATCAACAAATGCCGAGCCGATAGCTGCTATAAGTACAGTAAGGACTGCTGCAAGTACAGCCGGAAGCATATAAACGGTAAGTCCCGAAAGATAGTCTGCGACAAACCTCTGTCCGCTGGTGAGGGGCAGTCCGCAGTTCATATCCACCAGCTGCTTGGAGTAGAGATAGCGGAAGCTGAAAAGGGCAATAATTGTACCCATGGCAATGCTTATGCAAACAGCAATAAGTGATACTAATGCAAGGGGTTCGGGGTTGAAATCGGGTATAATCTTTTTTTCCTGGATATACATATCGCAGAGAACGAGAATCATGATAAGCGGCAGACCGATAAGCTCCAGTACGGAGTTGACTATCAGAATCTTTTTATTTTCCTTTATCTTATTTTTAAAGCGTGTGCCGAAGAATGAATTAATTGTCGCTGATGTCTTTGCTGTCATAGCCGAGCACCTCCAGTTCGTATATGAAAATTTCTTCAAGTGTAAGCGGAATAACCTCCAGCAGAACAGGTTTTTTCGGGGCAAAGGCAGCCTTGACCGTGTTTTCGTCGCCCTTTGCGATTATGAAGTAGATGCTCTGACTTCTTTCAAAGTGGAGTATCTCAAGACCGGTAGCCTCAATATCCTTCTGAGTATATTCAGGAGCTGTTCCGTCGCTGTTTTTGGGGAATACCACCTGAACCTTGTGAACGCTGCTCTTGACGCTGTCGATATCACGGGAGAAAATAATTTTTCCCTCATGAAGCAGTGCGGCAGTATCGCAGACCTCGTTTATCTCTTTCAGGTTGTGGGAGGAAATAATTGCGGTAAGCTGACGGTCGATCATTGCGTCGACAAGCATCTTCTTGACGATTATCCTCATAGTGGGGTCAAGTCCGTCAAATGCCTCGTCAAGGAAAAGATAGTCCGTGCGGCAGGCAAGAGCAATTATAACGATAGCCTGTCTTTTCATACCCTTTGAGAAGCTGCTTATCTTCTTGTCGAGAGGGAGATTTACCTTTTGTCTCAGGTTCTCGAAAAGCTCCTCTGAAAAGGAGGGATAATAGCTTTTGTAGTAATCTTTCAGCGATTTAAGGGTAAAGTCGCCGAACTGGACAGTTTCGTCGTTGATAAAGAATACTCTCTGCTTGATTTTTACGTTATCGTAAACAGGCTCGCCGTCAATAAGCACCTCACCGCTGTCCGGACGGTAGATTCCGGCAAGAAGCCTGAGAATAGTGGACTTTCCTGCACCGTTGGAGCCAAGAAGTCCGAATGCTGTGCCTTTTTCGATTTTCAGGTCAGCTCCGTCAAGAGCGGTAAAGGAATCAAATTTTTTCACAGCCTTTTTCAGTTCAATCATAATAAAATCTCCTTTCTGATACATCTCCTCATATCATTGTTGTCAGGGGCATTTTTCTTTCAGCCTGTCGATACGGCTTTTCAGCTGTTCGGGAGAAACTCCACGTTTAAAGGCTTCATTTACAGAATTGTCAAAAGCTTCGAGCACGGAGGACTGGAAAATTTTACTGTCGGGTTTGGCAATAAAACTGCCTCTGCCCTGCAGTGAATAGATAATGCCGTTCCGTTCAAGCTCCTGATATGCCTTTGCAACGGTATTGGGGTTCACTCCGGCGTCCTTAGCAAGGCTGCGGACGCTTGGCAGCTGGCTGTTTTCGACAAGTGTTCCGCTTATGATAAGCTCGATGATCTTGTTGTAGATCTGTTCATAAATGGGGGTTCTGCTTGTTAAATCAATAGAAAACATAGCTGCTCCTTTCTGTAATAGGTGTACTATATCAAATATTACACATATATCATAGCATATAAAATCCACGTTGTCAAGGGGGTTGCGAAATTTTTTTGAGGTGATTTTTATTTTTATATTGACTTAACTAATGATTGCTGTTATAATATTATTGCTTCGGCAATTTTGGCAATTAAATATCGATAATTACTTCGTCGGGCAAGCCGAGGGAAGTAATACTGGAGTGTCCGTAAATCATCGCTTCGCTTGATTTACTGCTTTGT
>JAEDLA010000218.1 GCA_016295545.1 Oscillospiraceae bacterium
GGAATCCCCCGTCTCATATTGATATACCCCATAAAGGGGTATATCAATATGAGAAAGATTCAAAGAAACGTTGTCTTTCGGCATGGAGTCAGGAAGATAATTCCAACTTATAACCTACAAATTAAAAGTTATTTACGCCATAAACGCTGACAATGCAAAGGAGTGAACATTTATGAGAAAGAATATAACTCCGCAGACCTTGCAAAGGCTGCCGATGTATCTTAATTACCTGAAATCCCTGCCTAAAAACAGCGGAAATGTAAATATATCAGCAACAGCAATAGCAGAGGCGCTTAACCTCAACGATGTTCAGGTCAGAAAAGACCTTGCGTCAGTCAGCAGAGGCGGAAAGCCAAAGGTGGGCTATGTCACAGAGGAGCTTATTGGCGATATCGGGCAGTTTTTAGGCTTTGAGAATAAAACCGGCGTTATAATAGCCGGCGTGGGAAATTTAGGACGTGCGCTCCTTGCATTTGACGGCTTCGGAGATTACGGACTGAATATTCTTGCAGGCTTTGATGAAAACAAGGATATTGCCGGAACTGAGATAAACGGAAAACCGGTGTTTTCGGTCAGTGAGCTAAAGGCTTTCTGTAAAAAGGAAAACGTAAAAATCGGTATAATTACCGTTCCGGAGAGCGCTGCTCAGGAAATATGCGATATAATGGTGTCCAGCGGAATCACAGCAATAATGAATTTTGCTCCGGTACATCTTATTGCTCCGGAAAGTGTTACTATAAAAAATGAAAACATGGCAATATCTCTTGCCATGCTTTCGAGAAATTTTCAGTGAAATGGTCTATACTGAATAAAATCAGCATAAAATATAAAGAAAGTGATTCAAAGTAATTACTCTCTGACAAAACAGCCGGGCTGCGTTAATAGCTGTCCGGCTGTATTTTTATGCTGCATCAGGTACTGCTTCCTGAGAAGCATCTCCAGCATTCTCATCGTCAGTGGGAGCTTCATCGGCTTCTGCGTCACTTTGCTCCTGAGTTGCTGCTTCTGTGGTGGGCTGTTCCTCGGCAGGAGTGTAAACGGTTACAATAAATCCGTCACAGTTATTGCCGGATATCTCATAATCAAGACCGTTTGGAACAGGCACAAAAGTATTGTCTGCACCGTCATCTGAGGGAACGAAGTAAAGCTCATAGCCTGTACCGTTGTCATCGGTAAATGTAAGGTGCTCGCTTTCGTAGGTATAATTTCTGAGTAAATCGATATATTCCTCAAGGCAGAGACCGTTTTTGTACATATAATATGCATGGGGAATGCCTACATAGCGGTAATGCCATGGCTCATACTGTATTTTTGTAATATCAGTTTTATTTTCGGGATAGCGGAGTATTATGCCGTATTTCCAGCAGTTCTGGTTTATCCAGTCATACTCCCCTGTTCCGTCATAGTTCCATTCAGTACTTGTGGTAAAGTCAACTGCATAGCCGGATTCATGCTCGCTGTGACCGGGAAGCGCAACTCTTTCAGAGTAGTCAAGACCAGTATTTGCAAGGTCCTCATCGTAAAGTGCCTTCTGCTCCTCGACAGTTCTGTAGCCGCCCTCTATGATAATATCATTATAAGTAGTTGCTGCGTTGAAGTCAACAAGCATATTTTTAAGTGCTTCATAAAAAATATCACGGACGCTTGTGGTATTATCGTTTCCGGCGAAGCAGTCGATTCCTTCCTCAGTATTTTTCTCAACGATATTTACAAGAACTTCATCACCGCCAAAGTACTGGTAATCGCTGTTTACAAGGATAAGATTTCCTTTGAATTTGTCTTTGGTGCTGACCGGAACGGATTCGTAAATAGTCTTGTTGGGATCGGGATCTTCCACCGGAACGTCAAGGGGATTTTCAGGATCGCCTGCAGCATTTATTACATAGGGTGATGCAGGAACGGGAGCAGCTCTTTTGACTGAGCTGACAATGCCGTATGCGCCGAGAGCGACGATAACAGCTGATATAACTGATTCAGTGGCAGTCTTTGCACGTCTCATGCTTTTTCTTTTACTTATCTTTTTAGCCATGATTAACTCCTTAATTATTCTGTGTTGTTCAGGCACAGTCGTCTCACATATTTGTCAGAGCCTGTTTAGTATCATAGCTTGCGCAGATTTTCGGGAAATTTTCGCTGATTTCAAGTCTGAGCTCCGCAGGCGGAATTCCGCCCGGCAAGAATTTATAACGCAGAAACCGGCAAAATTTACTGAAAAGGTGCGTTATGCAGGATTTCAAACAGTCTCTTATGATTTCCATATATAAACATTATACCACATATTTTCATAGAAATATATAGCTTTTCTGCAATATTTGTTATTGTGCTGAAAATTGTATATTTGACATTGTTTAATTTGTGCATAATGTAGAACTAATACTTATACAATATAACAACTAATTGTTGAAAAGTCGCTGCAAAGAAATAATTCATTAAAAAAAAGTGTAATGTGCATAAATAGTTGACTGTAATTAGTAATAAAATGCACAATCTTTTCCAAATCACTTGAAATACAGCTCTGCTTTTGATATAATAGATACAGTGCTTTTTTGTAAGCCTTATCTGATTTTTGTGAGCTTGTACTGCTTGGATATGCTCTTTCAGAAATGCTTTCAATTTGCTATGTTTTGCGAAAAGGAGTGATATTATGATTTGCCCCAACTGCGGAACTGATAATAAAACTGAGTTTAAATTTTGCGTTAAATGCGGAAGTAATCTTGAAAATCCCGGTGAGATCAATATAGAACAGGTAGCTATGAGCGGTTTTCGGTCTGAAGAAGATTATGCTTCAGAAAAAAACAGCTTTAAAATAAGCAGCGGTACCTTTACTATCAGTGACAGAGCTCCCGAAGTGTCAAGCAGCCTGTTTACTGCCGATGAGCTTAACGATACAGACGAGGATTTTGATTTCAGCAGCTACGATGAACCATATATTCCAAAGCTTGATACAGACAGAGTTACTGTACCGACAGGCAATAACATGAATAACAATAACCCTGTGTCCGGAGGTTTCCCTCATCAGCCGATGATGCAGCAACCTGGTATGGCAGGACAAATGGGAGCTGCTCCCAACGGATTTGTAAATCCGCAGCCGGCGGTTCAGCCGCAGAACGGTATGGGAGTAAATCCCTATATGAATCAGGTGTACGGCGGTCAGCCGGTGTACGGAGCACAGCAGATGATGCCTCCTCCGCAGATAATCGGCTATGACCAGAACGGTATGCCGGTCTACAGTCAGCCACAGCCTGTGATGTATGCACCTCCG
>JAEDLA010000219.1 GCA_016295545.1 Oscillospiraceae bacterium
CCAAAGGGTTAATAAACCCTTTGGAATCCCACCTTGCGGCTTCGCCGCTTTTTTATAGATAATTTATTGCTGCATTAATAAGCTTTATCTGTGCATTTCTTTAGTTCCCTGAAAGCCGTTGCTTCCTATTCGTGGAACCTCTGCCTTACCGCTGTCTCCGGTCAGTCCGCTGAGAACTGTTATCACGTCACATTCCGGAGCTTTTCCCTGCTGAACAGCACGTTTTACCAAATTAGCAAGCGTTTCCGTGTCATTGCTTTTCATAACCTGCACTGCATTGACACCGCCGTATATAACAAGGCATGAGGGAGAAATCTTCCATTGGGTAAGAAGAAATTCAAGCGTTTCTGAAAAGTCACAGTCGCCGAGCACAATAAGCTCTGTGTGACCGGTAAAGATGCTTTTTCCTGTGCTCAGCTCAGCGTTTCTGCAAATTTCGTCAAGGTCGTCTCCCCAGCCTGAGAAGCTTTTATTTTCCTCGTCGTAAAAGGTAAATACAGCTGTTTTTTCGGATTTTCCGGTTATTGCCGCACCTCTGAGGTAAAGCTTGTCGTAAACCTGTTCCGACGACCGGCAGCCTGTAAGGGTTATAATTGCCGCTAATGCAGCTAATACTGGAATTTTTTTCATGGTCAGCTTCTCCTCCCTGATTCCTTGTTGATAAGCATGAGTACGGGAACAGCCGCAAGAGCTGTAACAGCCGCCCAGCCGTAGACCGGACTGTACTGATACGTTCCCGAAAGGAGAAATGCCGAAGCTGTCATAGCTGCTAAAGCCGCTGTACTGCGGAATTTTGTAAATGAGGGAAAAAGCGCTGATATAAGTGATGAAGCCGCCGCTGTCTGCACAGCAATTGAAAAGACGGAGAATATTGCAAATATTATCAGAAAAAGGGAATCGATTCTCTGAGCTGTAAATGGCTGTGACAGCTCTGCCGCCATAATTACGGGATAATCGGTGATTTCCATTATTCCGCCTGCAACAGCCGCTGAGGTCAGGATAACTGCCGTGTACAGCAGTGCCTTTCCTGCAAAATATCCGGCGGTACATCTCAGGTGACTGCCTTTCAGGCTGTCTGAAAATACAACGAAGCTGCCCAGTCCTCCGCTGAGCACAAAGCCTCTTGACAGCTCGGAAATAAAACCGTCTGCATAGGAAAGGTCGGTAAGGTATTCAAGGTGTATTTCCGGAAAAGAGCTGATTATTACCAGAAGTATGCTGACTGCTCCGAGAGCGGCAGAAATAACAGCGGCACGGGCAAGAGAGCGTATTCCCGGTGAGGATGCATACAGGCAGACTATTCCTATAAGTCCGGCAATCAGCAGCTTTTCCGGAATTATTCCGAAGTTTTCCGACGGTATGGAAAGCTCCTCCGAAGCGTTCCAGAGCATCACAAAAAGAAGTCCGCCCCATAAAATGATATACAGAAGATAAAACCACAGTACAGGCTTCGGAGCATTTTTCAGAGTACCGCCGCCGGAATAATATCGTATTGCCGGAATCGACAGACCGAATTGAAGAAGTATTCCTGTAAGAAATGCTGCACAGGTAATTACCGAAACGTTTCCCATAAGGCAGAACAGGGTAAAAGCGTCGGTAATAAGGAGAAATGCGGCAAATTGTCCGCCTGAAAGCTTACTCATGGTACTCCTCCACTGTAAAGCCGCCGGACTGCATTTTTCTGAAACCAGTCCTTACAGCCGTATCTCTCATTCCCTTTGGCTTGAAAGGCGAAATCGGCGCAGTATAGGGGAAACCATAGTCCTCTGTGGAGCAGATATTTACAAGAACAGCACAGGCAAGGAGACTTATGCCGAAAAGTCCCAGCGTACTTCCTGATATCAGAAAGGCAAAACGCAGCAATGTCACAGCAGGGTTAAGCTCGGGTACAACATAGCCGCTGATTACAGCAAGAGCTGTTATGGTGAGCAGGGGAGTGCTGATAAGTCCGGAGCTTACTGCCGCATCACCGATTATAAGTCCGCTGACAATGCTTACAGCACCGCCCACAGGCTTCGGCAGACGTATGCCGGCTTCACGAATGACCTCATACATCAGCAGAACTCCCATTGTTTCGGCAAAAAGCGACAGCGGAGCATTCTTCTCCGATTCAACAAGTATCATCAGCAGCGTACTGTTCAGAAGCTCAGGGTTATATTCAGCAATGGCAACGTAAAGTGCCGGCAGTATGACTGAGACTATAAATGCTCCGTACTTTATCCAGCGAATAAATGTGGAGTAACAGGGCATAAAGGCATAATCGTCCAGCGTCTGAAAGCTTTCGCAGAAAAGTCTCGGAATTATTATGGCAAAGGGAACTCCGTCAATGAGAACAGCTACTCTGCCCTCAATAAGCTTGGAGCAAAGCACGTCCGGACGTTCCGTTGTGCCGGTGGAGTTAAAAATCTCAAAGCTGCGGCTTTCCATAAAAGGGCGTACATAGCCTGTGGACAATATTGATTCAAGCTCCATTTTGTCAAGGGAATTTTTTATCTCCTCCAGCAGTTTTTTCGGTACTCTGTCCTGCATATAGCAAAGGCACATATCGGTATGGCTTTTGTCACCCTTTATAAAAAGCTCCATAACGAGAAAAGGACTTTTCAGGCGGCGGCGTATCAGGGACATATTCGTCCGCACCACTTCCACAAAGCCCTCGTGTGCGCCCATGATATTAGCTTCTCCTGACGGTTCATCGATACCTCTTACAGCATACCCCTGAACGCCGAAAGCAAGTGCCTTGTTTATTCCCTGGGCAATAAGCACAGCAAAGCCTGAATTAAGGGTTCGGAACAGGTCACCGTAATTCTTTGCATCTGTTCTGTCAACGGAAAGAAGCATATTGTTCTGGATATGTGCAAAAAGGCGGTGAGAATCCTCCATAGCCGGAATTTGTGTAATAGGTCTGAGAATAAGCTCTGTAATGGTTGAGGTAGAAAGCATTCCCTCACAGCAGAGGAGAGCGCATTTTATACCTCCGGTAACAAATTCATTGACAAGGAGGTCAGATGAACCGCCGGATATTCTCTTTATTTCTTCGATATTAGCTTTAAGCTCCGGATTCAGGGGCTTATAGTAATAGTCCTCAGTCAGCATTATCTTCACCTCTCAGGTGTAGTATGCTCTGATTTTACAGGAATATTCCTAAGGCAATACCGCATAATTATTGTCGTACAGATGCGCAGTCAGATTTTCGTCAGATTGCATAAAAATCTCGCAGGCATACTGGCGTATGTCAAGAGATTTTTGTGTGATATGACGG
>JAEDLA010000220.1 GCA_016295545.1 Oscillospiraceae bacterium
AAGACAATACAATATTTGTTCCTGTGTTTATGTCAGATAGTTGATAAGCCGGAAAACAATCTGTACTTGACATAAATATGCGGCTGTGCTATCATATATTGTACAGTGTTAATATTAATTCAAATAAAGTTGATATTCTTTTATACTATATTATATAATAGTACATATTTTTTGTCAAGTATAAGATTCAACTTTAGCACAGAAATCAATTATATATGTACGGTAATATTTAATGGGAGCTTTTTTCTTAAATCCATACCAAAGAACAATGTTCCCTTGAACTCCTCCTCATATCGATATACCCCTTTATGGGGTATATCGATATGAGACGTGGGATTCCAAAGGGACAATGTCCCTTTGGCAGGGGATTTTAAGGGTGACTCCCTACAGTGTAGGGAGATGTCACGAAGTGACAGAGGGTACGGGTGAACGTTGGGAGCAGCGTCCCCTTAAATAACTACTGTACAGATAAAAATTTATTTCCGTGAAAATTATGGGAGGATTACTTATGAAGCTAAAAAGAAAAATAGGTGCAGTTCTGATGGCGTCCGCATTGTGCTTCAGTGCAGTTCAGATGCCTGAATTTGCAGAAATGACTGCTCCGGTTACTGCAAGCGCAGCATCAGTCACAATTTCCGATATGCCTGCGGACTACCTTACAGCCGCAGACTGGATATGGGAAAACCGTGTTCAGAAGGAAGGCTCAGTTGCACGCTGGAACACCCTCTTTGACCAGATCGTTGCAAATAACGGCGAACTGAATTACGTTGTTCGCTGGCAGTCCTACAAGCAGCTTACTCTTGATCAGCGCAAAAAATTCGCAGAAATGGTGGATACCGGAATAAATGAATGGTGTCAATGGCTTAAAGGCTATGAAAACTGGCCCTATGAGCACATTAAGGTCAATATAGTCGGCTGGGCAGTCCTTGATAAAAACTGTCTCCTTGATTTACAACCCGATGAGGTGGTATGGGATAATCTTATCTCAGATTATGATTCCTCCGGCGATACCTCCAACGGATATGAACAGATACCCTCGCTTCTTCCCTCAGCTCCTGAAGAACTGTGGACATTTAATTATTTTACAGACAGAAATCACGTATATAATGGTCAGAGCTTTGACGAATATCTCTGGTGTACAGAGGGATTCCCCAATGTAGGCGGCTGCGGCGGTGACTGGGGACAGCGTCTTTCTGATAACGCATATCTCAGCATTGTAGACGGTACAGGCTTCCCTCACGTTTACTGGCACGAGCTTGGTCACGGCTTTGGTATGACTGACTTTTACGGCGGAGAGGGCGAATCAGACGGATTTCCTCCCGGAGGCTTTCCCGGCGGTGAAAATTCGCTTATGATGGCTGGCTCAGCTTCAAAAATAACGGATTTTGACGGCTGGTTCCTCCGCTATCTCTGGACTAAAATAAAAGATGATGAAAACAGATTTGACCTGTCAGAGGCAACTCCTCCTGTTGAAAATACGGCGTATGCCGGCTTTACAGATACTATATCTGATATTGGCAGTAACTATATCACTTTCAGTGAGAATGGTACATACTATTTCAGCGGTGATTACTACGACAGTGACGAGCAGAAAAATCTTTCCCACTATGAAATCGGCGACAAAATAACAGTAAACTTCTCCTACTATTCAGATTCCCGTACAATTGCTCATGTTGATACCCTGACGCTTGAAGATAATGTTCGTGATGATATAATCAGGGGCGATGTCAATGCCGACAGACAATTCAATGTTGCAGACCTTGTTATGATGCAGAATTATCTCATCAGAAAAGGAACTCTGACCGACTGGAATGCTGGTGACCTCAGCGAAGATAAAACTGTGGATATTTATGATATGATTCTGATGAGACAGCTTCTCATGTCCGGTACTTCCTCTGATGAGCCGTCAGATACAAGCAGTTTTATAAGCAGCAGCATTGCTAAGCATGGTGCATCACTGCCTACTCAGGGTGACGCAAAGCTGGTCGTATTCTATATTGATTTTCCCGACTGCCGCTACTCCGAAGAAATAGATGTTAATGCGCTTAACAATATAACATTTGGTGCAGCTGATGAAAATAATTCCTGCTATCCCTTTGAAAGCATTTCCGCATTCTACAGCAGAGCTTCCAAAGGCAGCATGAATTTCGACGGTCAGGTATTCCGGTACACAACAAAGGAAAATCAGTCCTCATACGATACGGACAAGGTAAAAATAGCAGAAGAATGCTACGAAGCTTTCAAGGACCAGGTGGATTTCTCACAGTTTGACGGCAACGGCGACGGAAAAATAGACGCTACGCTCTTTACTGTCCCCACTGCTGCCGGTGATGACAACTGGTGGCCCTGTGCAGGAGCTTTCGGCGATCCTGACTATCGTGTTGACGGAAAAGCTGTGGGACATATTATTACAGGCAATGCACAGGTAAATTCCTTAACAGACTATACCAATTATATCAGCTCCTATGCTCATGAGCTCGGACACTGCACAGGAATGCCTGACTTCTACCTGTACAGCGGCGGTGACGGCGAAGGTATGCACGGTACTGCCGGATTTGAACTTATGGATATGGACGCCGCTTCGGATTTTTCATGCTTCTCAAAGCTTATGACTGGCTGGTTCCGTCATAATCAGGTACAGGTTTTTGATTCCTCAAAGGGCACACAAACCTTTAAGCTGACAAATTCTGTAACAGACAGTGGAAACTGCCTTATAATCCCATATGGCAGCCTTGCTGACGATTACTTCTCTGAATATTTCATTTTAGAATATGCAGGAGCCGGCGGGAACAACAAGTTCCAGTGCAATAACGGCGGAGTTCGTGTTTACCACATTGATGCAACAACACAGTATGACTGGAATACTTACTTCCGCTATGCAAGCGGCAGTCAGTTCACTAACAATGACAGCGGCAGACGACTTATCCGTATCATTGATGACACAAATACTGACAATTTCTACCGCACCGGCAGCGTAATTGACAGCAGCATTTCCGGTTTCCACTGGTATGACGGCAATGACCAGCAGACTGTTGAACCGGGAATTAAAATTACTGTTGATTCATTTGAAAATGATACATATACAGTAACTGTTTCGCAGAAATAATCCTATTATTAATGCGGCAATAAAATATCTATAAAGAGCGGCGAAGCCGCACGAGGGATTCCAAAGGGTTTATAAACCCTTTGGCAGGGAGTGAACGAGGGGGACGGCGTCCCCCTAACAAAGTAGTAAATCAAGCGCAGCGATG
>JAEDLA010000221.1 GCA_016295545.1 Oscillospiraceae bacterium
TTTGGAAAGGGGTCTGGGGAAGAACCTTTCCTCAGAAAGGTTTTCCCCAGCAGGTCACGCAGATATATGACGTAAATCCTGATTTATAACAAAAGATAACTGCTTATTGACTTTTTGCACAAAACGATGTATAATTCTATTGTAGACCATTAATCCGAAGGAGGTGTACACATAATGGAAAACCGTGAAATATGCCACTGCATGGGCGTAACTTTCGCCGATGTAGAGGACGCAATGCATTCTATGGAAAAATTCTCCGACGTTCTCGATACTTTCAAGCACGTTCAGGAGGCTACTTCATGTTCAACAGGCTGCGGAGGCTGCTACAACGAAATTCTTGAAGCAATTTCTGAAATAATGCACGCATAATACCAATGAAAGCTCCGGCTGATTTTCTCAGCCGGAGCTTTTTTCACACCTGCTCAGTTTAAGGAATATAATAATATGTGCGGAGTACATCTGCACAGAAAACTTCATCAGAAAGGAGATTATTTATGAATTTCAATCTGTTTGATGACATGAACGGAGTAGTACTGCGTGAACGTGAAAACAACCTTATGCAGGAAAATACTCCTGTCGATAACAGCTCAAACGGCATGAACGGAAATGCTTCCCGCTTTCCTGCAAATACTCCCCTTGCTATGGCTTATGTGCCCTTTCAGCAATGGGGAGAGGTATATTCCGAAGATGACGCTTTCAACGCCGGCACACTTTTCCCTGAGCTGAATTTTCCCTTTGAGAGAGGAGGAAGCTCATATGAATGAACGCAATATGCTGCTTAATAAAATTCAGAAGTACGACTTTGCCCTCAAAGAGCTTAACCTCTACCTTGATACTCACCCCGGCTGCCGCAGAGCTCTTGCACTGTTCGACAAGTACCGCAATATAAAACAGGCTGCTGAAGCTGAATTTGTCAAAAAGTTCGGTCCCCTGACACCTGAACAAAGCAACGACAGCCAGCACTGGTCATGGATTGATTCGCCCTGGCCCTGGGAAAGGAGCTGATTTATATGTGGAAGTATGATAAAAAAGTATCGTATCTATGTTGTACATAAGCAAATATAACGATATACTGCCATGTTTATTTGCAGATGATTCACTGTAAGTATCAGAAATTCTATTTTTTGATAAAGTGCTCCGATATCCACTCAAAACTGTCTGCTGCTTCTTGATTTAATTCGAGAAATATGATATACTAAATACATTAACATTACGAAGGGCGGTAAGCTAATGGAGAAACGTTTCAATACAACGGGTGCCTGTTTTCCTGAGCAGCACTATATGGTTGATATAACTGAGCGTCTTGCTGCGATAAAAAAAATGATAGACCTCGGCGATTACTTTGTCATCAATCGTGGCAGACAGTACGGAAAGACAACTACGCTTAACGCCCTTGAAACATATCTGACTCCGGACTATCTCGTTATTAGCATGGATTTTCAGCTCCTAAGCAATTCTGATTTCAGTACCGAAGAAAGATTTGTATCAGCATTTGCACGTGAGATGTATCGAAATCACCTTTTCAGACAGACTGTCAGCACTGATACTAAAGAGACAGTCAAGAAAATAAAATCCGATAATAAGAGCTTTATTCTCGCCGACCTGTTTGACGTATTCTGTGATATTTGTACAGATACAGAAAAGTCAGTGGTACTACTTATTGATGAGATTGATACAGCGTCAAATAATAATGTCTTTATTGATTTCCTCGGTATGCTGCGTGGATACTATCTGAGACGTAATAAAACAACGTTTTTCAAGTCTGTAATCCTTGCAGGAGTAAGAGATATCCGCAACCTGAAACTGAAAATACGTAATGACTCAGAGCATCAGCACAACAGCCCGTGGAATATTGCTGTTGAGTTTGATGTGAACATGAGCCTTACTGCCGATGGTATCGCAGGTATGCTTTCTGAATACGAAGCAGACCATAACACAGGAATGGATATAGGTGCTGTCGCTCAGCTCATATATGATTACACTTGCGGATATCCTGTACTTGTATCAAGTATCTGCAAACTCATAGATGAAACAATACATGAATGGAATATCAATGGCGTTATAGCTGCTGTAAATCAGATACTCACCACGAATATGCCATTATTCGATTCTCTTATCAACAAACTGGAAGAATATCCGGAAATGAAGAAAAGCCTGTATCAAGTTCTCACAAACGGACAGAAATTCTCCTATAATCCAGACCATAAACCAACAAAGCTGCTTCTGATGTTCGGCTTTGTCAAGATACAAGATAACGGAATTGTTATTGCTAACCGGATATTTGAAACAAGGCTCTATAAAAACAAGACGCTGATTGAAGCAATAGTATAAAAAACAGAAACAGCCCCGGGGAAATCCCCGAGGCATATTTCATCTGTTCTGTAAGTATTAATCAACAAGTATCTCCATACTCTTGAAGTGACTTATGTCCTGACCTGTATACACTATCTGCATCATAGCCTCAGTAATATCCTCTGCCAGTTTTTGTTCCTCTTTTTTAGTATGCTTTGGTATGTGACAGATTATTGTTGCACCGTTATAACGGTTCTTGATAACGCCGATAAGCTCAGTATCGGTTTCTGTCTCACTAATAATATCATACTCTGTACGTTCCCACATAGAGGGCTTTTCTTTCTTCTGTTTTACCATAACAACAACTCCTTTCGATAAATTCTATGCAGCGCAGCTCGTACCGCTTGACTAATTTACGATTTGAATGTATAATATTATTAAATGTTTGCTCCCCGAAGGGAGCCACATCTTCAATACTTATTTTTGTCATAACCGGGCAGCGGCTGGTAGCCGCCTGTCAGATCAATGTCGAAAACAGGTCCGGCATATACCGATACATTTGACGGATATCCGCTCTGCTGCCCGTACTGCTGCATAGCAAGTGCAAGGTTAGCTGCCTCACGCTGATGCTCCTGAGCATAAGCGGTAGTTTGTTTCACAAGCTCGCCAAGTCCTGCAAAATTAGAATTCTCATTACCCCCGATACGAAATGTGGGACCAGTTACCACAGTAGTATTCGGATAGCAGTTTTCGGGTGTCTCTGCTGTTGTGGGAACAGCTGAAACAGTAGATGTAGGGCCAGAAATTTCCTGTGTCTGCTGAACGCAGGGTGTATAAGTATCATTTGTAAGCATAGTCTTATTACCTCCATAATTATTGGCAGAATACGAATCGGAACCACACCAGATTCGGGCTAATGTTAAATAATCATAAACG
>JAEDLA010000222.1 GCA_016295545.1 Oscillospiraceae bacterium
TTGAAAGCGGTGAGTATTACGAAGATGAAAAATGGCGTATGCGCTATGAAAAATATTGTGAAACCCACGATTTTGAGAATGTGAAGGCTCAGACAATGAAAGCTGACCTGAACAGACGATATCTGAAAAATCAGGAATTGCCATGATAACGGTGTCATTGCTATTTTTCGTTCCTGCTGTATTTCTGAGAACAGGACTGATTGAAACCAATGTTTTTCTGGCTGTGGGAGGTCTTATTTTCCTGCTGTGGGGTATAGCAAAGCTTCTGAATACTCCTGTAAGAAAGTTTATCAGCTCCTGCGGAGATGAATTGCCATATATAGAAAGCTCTTATCTGAACGGGAGAATGCTTTCGTTTAAAAGAAACGGTGAGCACAGTGAGAACAGCGGTATAAATATTGGCGGTAACTATACAGTTCTTTATAATAAGGACAGTATTCATGTTATTGACAATAAAGAGATATTTTCTGTTGGTCGATATGTCCTGAGAAAAAAATACTACGGAAATGGTGTTTATACAGGTGCATATATGGAATATTATTTGTCAGTTACGCTGAAACAGCGTAATAGCGGTGATAAAGTCAGAAATTACAGAGTACAGCTCAATGAGTTTCAGGCAGAAATGGCATACAAAGCTCTTGCCCCATACAGGACATCGGCAGAGTACAGTGAAAAAATTCAGCATGATGTCGGGTAGTGTTTATTTTGATTTACACTTGCTGATAAAAAATATTGCAATATATCAATTTTTGGTGTATAATAAATAATATCATTATTTTAGGTGGGATATTATAGAATGAAGCTCTTTAACACTGCACTGGTCATTCTGGGTAAGCTTATAATCGGAACTATGAAGCTTTTCCGATTCAACGGCGGAAATCTTCCGGGAATAATAATACAGAAGCTCAGATACAACTGCTGCGAGATTTTTACTATCGACTGCCCCATTGTTGCCTGTACAGGAACAAACGGCAAGACGACTGTCACTAATTTTATAGCTAATATGTTTCAGCAGGAGGGTAAGAATATTATCACGAATCCTGAGGGAAACAACCTTGATACAGGTATATGCTCACTGCTCCTGAAAAACTGCTCAATGACCGGAAAGGTAAGGGCGGACTGCCTTGTTTTAGAGGTGGACGAGTCTCATGTTCCTGTTATTTTCTCACAGCAGAAGCTGGACACTCTTGTTGTGCTGAACTTCTTCCGTGACCAGCTTGACAGAAACGGAGAGGTTGAAACGCTTATCCGTAAGGTTGAGGGATTCTGCAAAACCTTTGACGGCAACCTGTTTCTCAACGGAGATGATCCCAATGTTGTGCGTCTGGGATATGCTAATCCTGAGAATAAAAATGTCCGTTTTTTCAGTGCTGACAGATACGAGTATGCTACTGACTTCCTTTATGAAGCCGGTGAGGGAATGTTCTGCCCTCTCTGCGGAAAAGCACTTGTTTACGACTATTATCAGTATTCACATATAGGAAGATTTCATTGTCCTGAATGCGGCTACGGTAATATCGAGCCTTATGCGAAGCTTACGAAAATAGACCTTGACAGCCGCACGCTGACTGTAGACGGAAAGACCTATGAAACCTCTTACAACAGCATTTATAATATGTACAACCTCTGCGCTGTATACTCCGTTGCTAAGTTTTACGGATTCAGCGAGGAAACTATCCGGAATACCTTTATGAAGCTGAAAATCAACAACGGACGTATGGAGGAATTCAGCTACAGAGGAAGCCGGCTTGTGCTGAATCTTGCAAAAAATCCTGTGGGAGCAAACATGACGCTGCGTATGCTGAATGAAATGAAAGGCGAAAAGGAGCTGCTTTTCGTCCTTAACGACAATATTGCCGACGGCTGTGATGTTTCGTGGATATGGGATATTAATTTCTCCATTTTCAGAGATGTAAGCCGTGTTGTAACAAGCGGCACAAGAGCCTATGATATTGCTATAAGAATTAAATATGCCGGCTATGACTACGGAAAAATCGAGGTCTATCCCGACCTTGACGATGCAGTCAGGGAGCTTTTTTCAAAGGACGGTCAGAAGTTCGCTATTGCCAATTACAGCGCTGTTCAGCCTGTGAGAGCTGCACTGAAAAAATTTATCGGAGGTAATGATTAAGCAATGGACGAGATAAAAATTCTTCATATGTTTCCGGCACTTCTTAACCTCTACGGCGACAGCGGCAATATGGAGGTTCTGAAATACAGATGCGCCATGAGAAATATCCGGTGTACTGTTGACGAATATAATATAGATTCGGATATTACTGATTTTTCAGGCTATGACCTTATCTATCTCGGCGGCGGAGCTGACCTTGAACAGAATGCTATCTCCGGCGGTCTTATGAAGAATAAGGAGGAGATTTTCAAGGCTCATGCAGCCGGAGCTTTTCTGCTGCTGATATGCGGCGGATATCAGCTTATGGGTAAATTCTACCGTGATTCCAATGGTATCGAGATTCCCGGACTGGGACTTTTCGATTATTATACCACCGCTTCCAGGGAGAAGTCCTCACGTTGTATCGGAAATATCATAGTTGAAGCAGAAATTGACGGCGTTTCCACTAAAATAATCGGATTTGAGAATCACGGCGGCATGACTGAAAATGTAAAAACACCTCTTGGAAAGGTGCTCTACGGCTTCGGTAACACGGAAAAGAGCGGCTATGAGGGATATTTTGAGAAAAATGTCATTGCCACCTATCTTCACGGACCTTTGCTTTCGAAGAATCCTGCCGTAGCGGATTATATTATAAAATACTGTCTGAACAGGAAGAAATCACAGCCTGCTGAGCTTGCGCCTCTTGACGATACTATTGAAAACAAGTGTCGTGAGATGCTTCTTGAAAGGCTTCTTAAATCAAATGAAAAGGATTAATAGACAAAATAAAATACAGGCTTCATTAAAAAAGCCGTTTTCTGTAACATAAACAGGAAACGGCTTTAGTTTTTTATTACTTTGTCGGGCAAGCCGAGGGGAGCGATTGTGCAGTTTCCGTAAAGCTTCGCTGCGCTGGCTTTACTGTTATTGGTATATGTTTGTTGCAGTAAGATTTTCCCCCTCCCTTTGAGGGAGGGCAAATTTATCAGAATTTACAGAAAAACTAACACGGGAGGGTGAAATGCGCTCCGGTCGCTCACCGGCCAAAGGGTTAATAAACCCTTTGGAAACCCATTTTAATATCATGAATTTTTG
>JAEDLA010000223.1 GCA_016295545.1 Oscillospiraceae bacterium
ATATTTGCAGCCGAGAAGTTCTGTGATTCTTGTTTTCATAAATTTTCTCCTTTAACTTTTATATTATATATCTTTATACAGCATCAGTACTCCATAACGATACCGCCGTAGGTAAGACCTGCGCCGAATCCGATAAGACCGAGCTTCATGCCTCTCTTGACAGTGCCCTTTTCAATAGCTTCACAGAGTGCAAGAGGGATAGAGACGCTGGAAGTATTGCCGTAGTGGTCAAGAGTAACAATAAATTTATCCATAGAAACGCCTAATTTCTTAGCGGCAGTCTCAATAATTCTGACATTTGCCTGATGAGGGATAAAGAAATCCACATCGTCCTTAGTGATGCCCACCTTTTCAGCAGCACGTTCAAAGGCTGTAGGCAGAGCATTTACAGCGAACTTGTAAACAGCCTTTCCGTCCTGATAAAGCTGGTGCATGGGCTTTTCCGGAAAGCCTGAATCGAAATCGCTTTCCACAGCAATCTCCTGAGCAATATCAAGATTTCTTGCAAAGAGAGATCTTGCACCGCTGCCGTCCGAACCAAGATGGGAGGAAAACAGCTTGTCGCTTCTCTCGACAACAGCGGCGGCAGCACCGTCTCCAAAGAGAATGCAGGTAGTTCTGTCCTTGAAGTCAATGAAACGGGAGAGAGCCTCGTTAGCAACAACAAGCACATATTTCAGTGAGCTGTCCGTTTCAAGGAATCTTCTTGCTGTATCAAGAGCATACACATATCCCGAGCAAGCGGCGTTAAGGTCAAAAGCAGCAGCATTTTCAGCGCCTATCTCGTACTGGATAATGCTTGCCATGCTTGGTGTAAGGAAATCCGGAGTAACGGTAGTTGAAATGACAAGACCAATGTCACCGACATCAATGCCGGCAGCCTCAACAGCTTTCAGAGAAGCCTGTTTACCCATATACCAGGTAGGCTCCCAGCCCGCCATTCTTCTTTCGACGATACCGGTTCTTGTGCGTATCCACTCGTCACTTGTCTCCACGAATTTTGTGAAGTCGTTGTTAGTCAGCTTCTGTTCGGGCACATAGCTGCCC
The DNA here is from genome assembly GCA_016295545.1 of Oscillospiraceae bacterium. Lineage (GTDB taxonomy): Bacteria > Bacillota > Clostridia > Oscillospirales > Ruminococcaceae > Ruminococcus. The sequence goes on from JAEDLA010000223.1 coordinate 1,048, forward strand.
ATTCCAAGTATGTTCAAACCCATGAAAAAGTCCTCCGAAAATATTTATTCTGTAAAGGTTGTAAAACAGACAAATTTATGGTATATTATATAGTGTACAGTAAATGCACACAAAACTAAAGCCAAAAAAGGTCCTACAGATATATTTTAAAGCATTTCCAGTTTTTTTGCAATGTAAACTTAACACTTTGAAGCCACAAAAGCAAAATATTGGTTACCTGTACAAAATTATCTGTTGAATTATGGCACTCTTTATAACAGTTCACACATAGAAAGGAAGTACATCATTATGACTATTTCACTGTTTTCAGGACAAGGCTCCCAGTATCCCGGAATGGGAAAGGATATTGCCGAAGCTTCACCGTCACTTTCAGGAATTTTCGACACTGGTTCAGAAATACTGGGACGTGACCTTAAAGCGATATGCTTTGACAGCACTCCGGAGGAGCTTGCAAAAACTATAAATGCCCAGCCGGCTATCATGGCAGTGTCACTGCTCTGTCTTAACGCCGCTGTTGAAAAGGGCTATACATACGACGGTGTTGCCGGACATTCTCTTGGTGAATATGCGGCAATGGCTGCATCAGAAATGATATCCCTTGAGGACGCTTTCAGACTTATCAAGGCAAGAAGCGAAGCAATGGACGAGGCTGCACGCTCACAAAAGGGCGCAATGGCTGCTGTTATGAAGATAGCTCCTGAAAAGGTGGCGGAAGTCTGCGATAATGCAAAGGAGTATGCCGCAGCTGTAAACTATAATTCTCCCATGCAGACTGTTGTTGCCGGTACACCTGAGGGCATTGCGGAAGTAAGCGCTGTTTTCACCGAAATGGGAGCAAGAGTCGTTACACTCAACGTTGCCGGAGCATTCCATTCAAAGCTTATGCAGTCAGCAGCTGACAAGTTCTACGAAACAGCAAAAACAATTACATTCAGAACACCCAATGTTAAATATTACTCCAATGTTACCGGAGATATTCTGACTGATTTCTCAGGAATGGCAGAGCTGCTTGCAAAGCATATCGTATCTCCTGTACGCTTCACTTCTGAGCTTGATGCAATGAGCAAGGCAGGAGCAGATAAATTTGTGGAATTTGGTCCGGGCAAGACGCTCACCGGACTTGTAAAGAAAACTCTTTCCGGCGTAAAGGCTGCCAACTGCGAGAACCTGAAAACCCTTGAGGGGGCTGTCGCTCTATGAAAAAATATGCACTTATCGGTCACCCCTTAGGTCACTCCATGTCGCCGCTTATCCACTACAGAATGTTCGGACTAAGCGGCTGTGAGGAGTGTGTCTACGAGCTTACGGATATTGCTCCTGAAAAGCTTGAAAGCAGCATGGAATACCTCAGAACCCTCAGCGGATTCAATATCACAATACCTCATAAGGTAAGTATTATCCCCATGCTGGACAGCCTTGACGAAAGCGCCGCAAGATATAACGCTGTAAACTGCGTAAAAAACGATAACGGCAGACTTACCGGCTATAACACCGACTGCTACGGCTTTCTCAAATCAGTGGAGAATATGCCGCTGGGAGGCAATGTACTGCTTCTCGGCTGCGGCGGTGCAGGCAGAATGATGGGAATTGAAGCCGCACGTCACGGAGCTTCCCTGACTATAGCCGTCAGAAGCAGCTCAGTTAAAAAGGCACAGCTTCTCATGGCAGAGATACTCAGCAAATGCAGCAGCGCAAAGGTAAGAATAACGGATATTTCCCGTATTGAGGGCAGCTATGACCTGCTGCTTAATGCAACTCCTGTGGGAATGTACCCCAATGTTCAGGAATGTCCCGTCAGCCACAGCGTAATAGAACGCTGCGGAAGCTTTTTTGATGCAATTTACAACCCGACAGACACTGTACTTCTTAAAACCGCATCAAATCTTGGAAAACCGGCTGTAGGAGGAGCTGCAATGCTTGTTTATCAGGCAGCAAAGGCTCACGAAATATGGGACGGAGACACATATACTCCGGAGCAGCTTCAGGCTATCATTGCCGAAACCGAAAACGCTGTGGAAACGATGCAGAGGAATACATGATTTTAGGTTATTAATTCGGCAATTAAATATCGATAATTACTTTGTCGGGCAAGCCGAGGGAAATAATGCTGAAGTGTCCGTAAATCATCGCTGCGCTTGATT
>JAEDLA010000224.1 GCA_016295545.1 Oscillospiraceae bacterium
GACCTGCGCATTACGAATGCGCTGCACTACCAACTGTGCTACACAAGCATCATACAATATAATTATACACTGAGGGAGGACAAAAGTCAAGTACCGGCAAAAGGTAAAAGAAAAATATAATTTGCAAAGGTCAAAATGTCAGGAAAATCCCTTGACAAAGGTGCTGATTGGTGGTATAATGTGTAAAGTAATTTTAGATTACACCGAACAGGAGCATGATATGGCTAAGGAATTGAAATTCGTCCTGCTGCTTGACTGCTACGGCGAGCTGCTTACAGAGCATCAGAGAAATGTTATGGAGCTTTATTACTGCGATGATTTGTCACTTTCGGAGATCGGCGAGCCTATGGGCATAACCCGTCAGGGAGTGCGTGCGCTGATAAAGCGGACTGAGGGACTGCTCCTGAATTATGAGGAAAAGCTTGGATTTGCCGGCAGACTTGGTAAAATGCGCAGCTGCTTTGAAGCACTGGAGGAGTCGGCGGCACAGATAAATGACGCTGAGCTTTCAGCCAAAATCACTGAGCAGATTCACAAAGGTATGGAACTGCTGTAAAATCGGGTGTAGTCTGTACAGAAATTTTCAGAAGCGTTATAACGCTTTATAATATAAACCGGAAAAGGAGAGGAATGCAGTGGCTTTTGAGGGACTTTCAGAAAAGCTCAATAACGTGTTCAAAAAGCTTAAATCAAGAGGAAAGCTTACGGAGTCTGATGTAAAAGACGCTATGCGTGAAGTCCGGCTGGCTCTCCTTGAAGCCGATGTAAGCTACAAGGTGGTTAAGGATTTTGTGGCTAAGGTTACAGAAAGAGCTGTCGGCGAGGACGTTCTTTCAAGCCTTACTCCGGCACAGCAGGTAATTAAAATAGTTAACGAGGAGCTTTGCTCCCTTATGGGTAATCAGAATGCCCGTATAAACCTTTCATCAAAGCCGCCGACAGTTATTATGATGTGCGGTCTGCAGGGTTCAGGTAAGACTACTCATGCGGCTAAGCTTGCCAAACTCCTGAAAAAAGAGGGACATCGTCCCCTTCTTGCCGCCTGTGATATTTACCGACCTGCCGCTATAAATCAGCTTCAGGTCGTAGGCGAGAAAGCCGGTGTAAAGGTTTTTGAAATGGGACAGATAAGTCCTGTTATCATTGCAAAGCAGGCTCTCCGCCATGCAAAGGACTACGGTCACGATATACTTATTATCGATACTGCCGGACGTCTTCACATAGATACTCAGCTCATGCAGGAGCTTAAAGATATTAAGGAAATCACTGAGCCTGACGAAATTATGCTGGTCGTTGACGCTATGACCGGTCAGGACGCTGTAAACGTTGCCAAAGCCTTTGATGAAGCTGTGGGAATCACCAGCGTTCTTATGTCGAAGCTCGATTCTGATACACGAGGCGGTGCGGCACTGTCCGTTCTTGCCGTAACCGGTAAGCCTATCAAATACGTTGGTATGGGCGAAAAGCTTGATGATTTTGAGCAGTTCCACCCTGAGCGTATGGCGTCAAGAATACTGGGCATGGGCGATGTTCTTACCCTTATTGAAAAGGCTGAGAACGTTATGAGCCAGAAAGATGCCGAAAAGCTTACTAAGAAATTCAAGGAAAATAAATTTGATATGGACGATCTCCTCGACCAGATGAGGCAGATACGCAAGCTTGGCTCTATGAAGTCCATTATCTCAATGCTTCCTGGTGTGGGAGACAAAATCAGGGATGAGGACATTGACGAAAGTCAGCTTGGCAGAGTTGAGGCAATAATAACCTCCATGACTAAGGCAGAGAGAGCTAAGCCGTCTATCATCAATCCTTCAAGAAAACGCCGTATTGCTGCCGGTTCAGGCACAAAGGTGGAGGACGTTAACCGACTGCTGAAGCAGTTTGAGCAAATGCAGCTGGTTATGAAGAAATTCACCGGCAAAGGCGGTAAAATGAACCTCAGAAAGGCAAGAAAACAGCTTGCCGGTATGAATTTTGATAAAATGACAGGTAAAGGCGGAGGAAATCTGCCGCAGATATGAGACAGAATAAATGATATTATCGGGGTATATGGGGAATATGGAAAATTTAATCAGCATTGCGGTTATGAGGGTTCGTCATTATCATTATAGCCGGTATACGCTTACAGGTACAGGGTTTATCTTAATCCTTGTGGGATTGGCTCTTATACTTGTGGTGAAAAAAACAAAGCTTCTTGAAAAGATTGAGGACGAGAAGCTGCGTAAAATCCTGCTTTCAGCTGCGGTTGGTATTGCTTTTCTGCTGCTTATTATTGCAAGGATATTCTTCAGCAGACCACGTTAGCTTTGCAGGTTGATATTGTGCTTTCAATGCGGTCTCCCGCCGCTTGAATATATATAATCTATCCGGAGGTGAATTTAAATGGCAGTTAAAATCAGACTCAGAAGAATGGGCGCTAAGAAGGCTCCTTTCTATCGTATTGTTGTTGCTGATTCAAGATACCCCAGAGACGGCAGATTCGTTGAGGAGCTCGGTTACTACGATCCTACAAAGACTCCTTCCGTTGTTAAGGTTGATGCTGAAAAGGCTAAGGAGTGGATCGGCAAGGGTGCTCAGCCTACCGATACTGTAAAGGTAATTCTCAAAAACGAAGGCGTTCTTTAATTCCAGTACAATTCATATTGCGGAGTCCGGACACCGGACAGGTGCTTTTACGGCGCAGTTTTCTTTCTGCATCGTAAATTTTGCATCGCTCTGCCGGGCGGACGGCGTTCGCCCATACAGAATCCGCTTTACATCATTCGTCACACTGTGCCAGCCTGTGTTTATTTCCTGTTTTTCGGGGAATATTCAGGCAGGGTAATGTGCGCTCCGGTATATTCACCGGGAGAGGTTTTTTATGAAAGATTTACTTTACGCTATTACAGCAGGACTTGTTGAAGATAAAACTGCAATAAAAATTGTCGAGGACGAACCGGACGCTGAGGGCGTTGTGGTTTTCCACCTTAATGTCGCTCCTGACGATATGGGACGTGTTATCGGCAAGCAGGGCAGAATCGCAAAGGCACTCCGCACTATTATGAGAGCCGGAGCTGCTAAAAATAACATCAAGGTTTCTGTTACTATCGAATAAAAATTTGCCCGTCTTTCCCGGACGGGCATTATACTAATTCCACATCAACCTGCTGAAAAATTTGTCCGCTATCGTTCCGTCA
>JAEDLA010000225.1 GCA_016295545.1 Oscillospiraceae bacterium
GGAGTCACCCCTCTTGCACCCCCTGCCAAAGGGTTTATACCCTTTGGAATCCCACTTTGCGGCTTCGCCGCTTTTATCAATATTTTATTGCCGAATTAATAAAACCCAATTTTTTACACTTGACAAATTATGACATTATGTGCTATTATATTAATAACTATAATTCTTATGGAGGAGCATAATGTCTTTCGATATCGACCTATATGTTGATTCGTCCTATAACGGATTCTGGCCTCCTGAAGTCATCGAGGACTATTTTCAGGAATATCACAGCAAAGCCGCTGAACTTGCCCGAAATATCGACTGGGACGAGATCATTCTCTATGCAATATACTGCTTTGATGAGGAAACGGAAGCTCTTATTTCTGCCGATTTTATGCTTCTGAGAATGGATTATTGCAGATACTGCAAATTTGCTGAAAAAATCGCTCCGGGCTGCCGCCTGTTTTTCGTAAGAAATCAGTAGCAGCTGCCGATAAAGCGGTCAGCAAGCACATTCCTTTCAGGGAGGTTTTTATTATCAAAATCAATAAAATCACTGCTGCACTTATGGCAGCTGTTCTTGCTTCATATTCTGCCGGCATAACAAGCATTAATGCTGAAGATTCCGCAAGCTCCGCCGGCGGCGATACTGTTACCGGCAGCGAATCCGGCGGAGAGGACGAGCCTGTTTCCGAAGAACCTGAAACTGTCACCATTTCATTTAATGATTATGTGGGAAGATGTATTACTTCTGTTGCTGTTCCCAAAGGAACAGCTATCGAATATTCTACAGAGGATAATATCTTTACTGCCACCTTCATTGACGCAGAGGGAAATATCATAAGCAAAACGTCAATCGACCTGAAAAGCAGCGCTCTCCACCAGCACCCCGACAAATACACGGAGATTCGCTTTAATTTATGGGACTCCGCTCCGGCAGTTGCTGAGGAGGATACCGTTATTACCGCACTTTATGAAAAGGCTCTTATGGAGCTTGTTTCAATGCCCTCTCAGACAGAATATTACGACAAAAGCGGAAAAATCAATACAAAAGGCTTAAGTCTTTTAATAACACGGACAACCCAGACTATCGGCGAAAACGGTACAGTTGTGAATAATAAGTCCGTTGTGGACATTGCTGACACCTGTTACACAAAACCTGCCGACCTGTCCGAAGCTTTTGCTGATAGTGATATAGCTCAGATTTCGATATATCCCATTACCTCAGACCTGCCTTATATTACATATACAATAAAATATCATGACGGACTGGGCGATATCAACAGTGACGGCAAGGTTACTCCTGTTGACGCTTCAACGATTCTCATGCATTATGCCGCTGTCAATACAAATAATCCGTCTAAGCTTGACGATGCACAGCTTTACAACAGCGACATTAACAGAGACGGCAGAATAACTCCCAGTGACGCTTCCGCACTGCTTTCCTACTATGCACAGAAAGCTACCGGCAATGAAGCAACGTGGCAGTCATTTATTTCCCATAATATATCTGAATAAAATCAAGAGCTGCTCCCATAGGGAAGCAGCTCAATTTTTATTGGCTATTTTTACGTGAATCAGCTGATTTTTTCTTCTTGCTGTTCTTCATCTTCGGCACTGCATACACTGATTTAGGCGTTCTCTCACGTCTCTTGTAGCAGATATAGGAATACACACAAATTATAATATATATTGCACAGAGGATTCCGGAGATTATGAACGCATTTTTGAACCATTTTGATTCCTTGAATCTTCCTGCGGCATAAAGATTATACTTTGAAACAGACCGCTTTACGTTTGAAACGGCTATAAGCTCCACCTTTCCAAGCTCCTCGCCGGAATATTTCAGGCTTACCTCTCCAAGTCTCTGCCCCTTGTTCACCGGAGCCTGAACCGACTCATAATCCCACGTTATATCATCTTTTTTTATGAGGGAAGTATCGACTTCATCGTACCAGAGCAGTGAGACTTCCTCTTTCGGACGTGCAAGGACATAATCGTTGCCCTCCGCAAGAGTGACAGGCAGTTCACCGACTTCAACAGTTTCCGCAAGTATCACCTGATAGGAAAAGTGATTGAATGCCCAGTCGAATACAGATATAGCATCCTCTATGTGGTAGAATTTAAGCTCGTCGTCAGGTCCGTTTATGGGAGCTTTCAGAAGAACAACAAGATAATTATTGCCGTCACGGCTGCCCATTGTTATTATGTTTCGTCCGGCAGCCGTCAGATTAGCCGTTTTTATTCCCTTTGCGCCGCTGTAGAAATACTCGCTTTCGGCGTCCATCATTATATTGGAGTTTTTCCATATCCATTCCTGATGATTGGGGTGAGTCTGCAAATTAGGAACAGTCGGATTATACTCCCCTGTGGTAGCAATTCCCTCAAACAGCGGCACTGACAGTGCATATTCCGTCAGCTTAGCCATATCACGGGCTGTTGTATACTGATTCGTGTCATAAAGTCCTGTAGCATTTGTAAAGTTTGTTGATGTAAGACCGATTTCTTTCGCTTTTGCGTTCATTTTTTCAACAAATGCATTAGTATCGTTTCCGCATACTGCCTTTACAAGATTCGTTGAAGCTTCAACAGACGAGGTCAGCATCATTGCATGAAGCAGGTCGCTTATCGTCAGAACATCTCCCCCGTAAATATCCGCAAAACGCAGGTCATCAGGATATTCATAGGTATAAAGGTCAGGATAGAGCGTATCATCAATGGTAACCTCCTGATTCAGGTCACCGCAGCTTTCAAGGCAGACAACTGCTGTCATAATATTTACAAGAGCACCGGGCATCTGCTGTGCATCAGCATTTTTTTCATGTATTATAACGTCAGAATCAAGATTCACCACAATTGCTGATTCACTGTTTATCTGCGATTTAAGGGGAAAATTCAGCGCACTTGCCCTGAGACCTGATACAAAGGGGATAATCATTAAAGCTCCTGAAAGAGCCGCAATTATTTTTTTCATATTAACTCCTTGATTTCCGTATGAACGGACATTATTTTGGCTTGATGTCATAAGTAAATACAGACTATTTATATTATAACAGATTTTTTCTGATTTTGAAAGCCTTTTTCCAAAAAAATTTTCTCTTTACCTTTTTCATAAAATGTGGTACAATAGTAGTAATTAATACTGTCAGGCTGATTTTTTAGTAGTGACCAATATATCGGAGGTA
>JAEDLA010000013.1 GCA_016295545.1 Oscillospiraceae bacterium
TGCAGCAGGAAAAATTGAAGCTGATGTAAAAATAGTCCCTGAAAGCGGAGAAAAGGCGGAAAGCTCCGGATTAAAAAGGGAAATCATCACTCTTGCCGCCGGAGCTGTTATCTATGCCGGAGCAATTATCCTCCAAAGCGTTCTGAAGCTTGATATACCCTCAGTAGTGCTGTATATTGCGGCATACCTGCTGCTTGGCTATGAAATTCTCACAGCAACAGTAAAAAATGTGAGCAGAGGAAATATATTTGACGAAAATTTCCTTATGACGATTGCAACTGTGGGAGCGTTTATTCTCGGCGACTATTCCGAAGCCGTAGGAGTTGTGCTTTTCTTCAAAATCGGCGAAATATTTGAGGATTATGCTGTAAACAAGAGCCGTAAGGCAATTACAGCTGCGGCAGGCTTAAAGGTTGACGAAGCTGAGCTTCTGACGGAGGACGGCTTTGTGATAACTTCCTCTCAGAATATAAAAATCGGCGATATTATAAGAGTTAAGCCCGGAGAGAGAATTGCTGTGGACGGCGTTGTGGAGTCCGGCGAAACAAGGATAGATACCTCAGCTGTAAACGGTGAGCCTGTACCTGTATCGGTCAGAAAAGGCGAAAGCGTTATTTCCGGCTGTATAAATATCAGCGAGGCGATAACTGTCAGAGCAACAGCGGCGGCAGGTGACTCCATGATTTCAAAAATTGCCGATGCTGTGGAGAATGCCTCTGCATCAAAGCCGAAAATAGACAGATTTATCTCCCGTTTCGCAAAGGTATATACTCCGGTGGTCATAGCAATTGCCGCCTTTACTGCGATAGTTCCCTCGATAATCACAGGAGAATGGCAGAAGTGGATATATACTGCACTTACCTTTCTTGTAATAAGCTGTCCATGCGCACTGGTTCTCAGCGTGCCGCTTGCCTATTTTGCAGGAATCGGAGCAGCTTCAAGGCTTGGAATACTCTTTAAGGGCGGAAGCTCACTGGAAGCACTGGGCAGAGTTAAGGCAGTTGCATTTGACAAGACCGGAACGGTCACCAATGGTACATTTACTGTAACAGATATAAAAACGTACAGCGGAATCTCACAGCAGGAATTTCTTTCGCTCTGCGGAGCGGCAGAGACGGCTTCAACTCATCCTGTAGCGGAGAGTATTGTTAAGTACTGTAAGGAAAATTCAGTAAATCTGCCGCAGCCTGAAAGAGTGCGTGAGTATTCCGGCAGAGGTCTTATTGCAGAAGTGGGAGGAAAAACTGTTCTCTGCGGCAATGAAAAGCTGCTCAGGGAAAACGGCATAGATTTTGCGGACACAGGCGAAAAAATCTCAGGCAGCGTGGTTTACGGAGCGTGGGACGGCATTGTTCAGGGAAGAATCGTTGTTTCTGACACTATTAAAAGCCGGTCAGCCGAAGCTGTAAAAAGTCTCAGGGCAATTGGAATTTATACGGCGATGCTCACTGGTGACAAGGAGGAAAATGCGGAGATAACCGGCGAAAAGCTTGGAATAGACAGTGTTAGAGGCGGACTTATGCCGGAGGATAAGCTTGTGGAAATCAGGAGAATACGTGAGGAGCATGGTGCAGTTATGTTTGTCGGAGACGGCATAAACGATGGTCCTGTACTTGCCGGAGCAGATGTGGGCGGAGCTATGCATACCGGTGCAGACCTTGCCCTTGAAGCGGCAGACGCAGTATTTATGAATCCGGAGCTTGATTCAGTAGTCCGTGCGAAGAAAATCGCAGACAGAACGCTGAGAATTTCATGGGAGAATATAATCTTTGCTCTGCTGATAAAAGCGGCTGTACTGGCAATAGGACTTCTGGGACACCCCAGTATGTGGTTTGCAGTTTTTGCTGATTCCGGTACGGCAATGCTTCTGATACTCAACTCAGTAAGGGCGTTGAGGACGAAAAATATATAAAGCTCAGGCGGATATAATACCTCCATGCAGATTGTGCAGAAGTGAAAGACACGCAAATCAATTATACTTGTACGGCATTATTTATGGGAATGTTATTTCCTGATTCTTTTGCTAATGGGAAATGTTTCTTTGAGTTCTCCTCATCTGTATATACCCCTTTATGGGGTATATACAGATGAGACGTGGGATTCCAAAGGGACAATGTCCCTTTGGCAGAGGGGTAAAGGGGGGACAGCGTCCCCCCTTAAATAATGCCGTACTGGTAAAATCTGATTTGCGTGTTTTTCTGACGAAAAATGTTGACAATCTCTGTGCAAATCTGCTATAATATATATAATAATAGGTGCAGGTAATCTGTACATACAATTTATGAAAAAGTGTGTTCTGTAGTGGTTTTGCCGGTTTGGCAGTGAAATGTTTCGTTAAAATCTACAAAAATATACACCCGAAGTTATAATAAAATACTGCTCTGTTCTATAAATTCTGTATTTTTCTTCATTTCTGCAAAAAATACTTGCAGTTTTTTGTGAATTGTGATAAAATATATAGGTGTATGAATACGATTGAATATAGATTTATATGTTTGCTACAATTATTGTAAAGGAGTTTCCGTATGGCAAAAATCAAAGTCGCCGTTATTTTCGGAGGGATCTCAGGTGAACACCAGCTTTCGCTGAATTCTGCGGCTGAAATAATCAGAAATATTCCTGCCGATAAGTATGAGGTCATTTGTATCGGTATTACAAAAAAGGGACGCTGGCTCTGCTATCCGGGTGATGTGGAAGATATTCCTACCGGAAAATGGGAGTATGATCCCGACTGTACCTCTGCATTTATTTCTCCTGATCCTATTTACAAGGGATTTGTCATTATTGAAAACGGCGAAGTTTCAGTTAAAAAGGTGGACGTTGTTTTCCCTGTGCTTCAGGGAAAATTCGGTGCTGACGGTACTCTGAACGGACTGCTTGACTTTTCAGGGATACCTTATGTTGGCTGCGGACTTCTTGCATCAGCTTCATGCATGGATAAGACTCACACTCATATGATTCTTGACGATTATAACATTAAAACAGCTGACTGGCGCATGATAACCCAGCGTGAAATGAATCACCTTGACAAGCGCTGTACTGAGATTGCTGATGAGCTTGGCTTTCCGCTTATTGCAAAGCCTGCCAACAGCGGCAGTACGATCGGCGCAAACAGAGCAGATAACCTTGAGGAGCTTGAAGCTGCCGTTAAAACTGCTTTCTCCCACGATAACAAGGTAGTCGTGGAGAAGTTTATCATAGGCAGAGAGCTTGAAGCGGCTGTTTTCGGCTATGATACGCCTTTTTCCTCCTATATAGGAGAGATAAAGTCCTGTTCCGGAGAGCGTGAGTGTACTAAGGAGAAATTCGTCTCCGAAAATGATAAAATGGAAGTGCCTGCACAGCTTGAAAATTCAGTTATGCTCCATATACGTGAGATTGCAGTAAAGGCGTACAAGGCGCTGGGCTGCAAGGGCATGGCAAGGATAGATTTCTTTATGGACGATGCAGGAGAGCTTTATCTGAACAAGATAAGCACAATGCCGGGCTTTACCTCCGACTGCATTTATCCCAAGCTCATGAAGCATCTGGGAATGGAGCTGCCGTATCTCATCGACAAGCTCATTGAACAGGCAATCGACAACGCTGACAGAAATTATTGAGGAAGTGCCATGAATAACAGAGCTATAGGAATTATTGACGCCGGTTTCGGCGGACTTGCGGCAGCAAAGTCTCTGCGTGAGCTTCTGCCGTCGGAAAATATTATTTATTTCAGTGATATCGCACGTTACCCATACGAAAAATATACCGCTGAGGAAGTCGGAAAATATATTGCCGAAAGCGGTGAGCTTCTTGCCGAAAGGGGAGTAAAGCTTATCCTGAATGCAAGCGGCTGCATTTTTGACGGTGCAGGAGACGGCACCCTCTGCGGAGTGCCCTTTATCGGAACAGAGCTTCCGGCAGCTCAGGCTGCGTGCAGCTCCACAAGAAACGGAAAAATAGGTATTATCGGAAGTGCGGCGGCTGTCCGCAACGGTATCATAGGCAGAGCAGTAAGAACTATACGTCCCGGAACTATAGTCTGCGGAAATGTTTCAATGCTTATTGCACCGGCTGTTCTGGGCGATTATGTACACAGGAATCCAAAGGTCATGAGAGCTGTCGTTGAGGACTGCCTTACACCATTCGGAGAATCAGGTGCAGATACCATAATACTGGGCAGCTCCTACTGCGAGTTTGTTAAGGAGCTTATTCTTGAAGCGGCTGACGACAGTGTAACTATCGTTTCGCCGGCTGCCGAAGCTGCAAAAGCGGCTGAACTTTACCTTTTTGAGCACGATCTTCTTACTGACTGTGAGGGAGAGGGCGAATCGGAATATATCGTCAACAGCGGAGAGGACTTCTTTGTGGAAAATGCCTCAGCACTGTATGGCGAAAAGCTTAAAGGAACAATTACCTGCATACAGAATTAAGGAGCAGATCTTGAATAAAAATGAAGTTTTGATATCCCTTGTAAGCAGACAGTGGCAGGACAATGAAAAGTCTGAAACAGAGCTGGTTACAAGGGCAAGCTGCCGGACTGAGAATGGCTTCAATATAATCTCCTACGAGGATACTGAGGCAACAGGCTTTGAGGGTTCGGTAACTACCATAAAGGTCGATAAAAACAAAAACGCCCTGATTATCCGCAGCGGAACGGCAAATTCCGCACTTTCCCTTGAAATGGGCAAAAAGCATTTCTGCCAGTACGGTACACCCTACGGCAGCTTTCAGATAGGCGTTTTCACTCATTCAATAAAAAACAGGCTCAGCACTCACGGAGAGCTGTACATGAAATATACTCTTGATATAAATTCTGCATATCTTTCCGATAATGAAATAATCCTGAAGATTCAGGAACAGGCAGTGCATGAGAGTGCGGACGAGTCCTGATATTCAGCGTAAAATAACAGATAATAATAAAACCTGCAAAGCAATACAGGTTATGTGAAAGGATTTTTTGAATATGTCTAATCTAATCGAACAGGCGTCATCTCAGCTCAGAGAGCTTATTTCAAAGGCTGCCGCCGGACTGTCGGAAAAAGGTCAGCTGCCGGAGGTTCCCGTGCCTGACTTTGCCGTTGAGATACCGGCTGATAAATCACACGGCGATTTTGCTGCCAATATTGCAATGGTGGGCGCAAGAAGCTACCGCATGGCTCCGGTAAAAATTGCGGAGCTTATCCTCTCGGAGATTTCTCTTGAGGGCACGCTGTTTGAAAGGGCTGAGATAGCCGGTCCGGGATTTATGAACTTCTTTCTTGGCAGAAAATGGTTCTCTGACGTTATCAGGGCAGTAAATTCCGAAAAGGAAAATTACGGAAAAACTGATACCGGAAAGGGCAAAAAGGTCCTTGTGGAGTTCGTTTCCGCCAATCCTACCGGGCCTATGCACATCGGCAACGCAAGAGGCGGAGCTATCGGAGACTGCCTTGCAAGCGTTCTCCAGTGGGCAGGCTACTATACCGAGCGTGAATTCTACGTTAACGACGCAGGAAATCAGATAGAAAAATTCGGGAAATCCCTTTCGCTCCGTTATTTGCAGCTTGCATCCCCGGCAGGAAAAGATGTAAGGGAAAAGCTTGGAAATGATACGGAAAAGGTTTGCAGCGCCCTTTATGAGCAAAGCGGCGAGGGAATGACCTTTGAAATGCCGGAGGACGTTTATCTCGGCACTGATATTATAGAACACGCAAAGAATTATCTTGACGAGTTCGGCACAGGTCTTGCAGAGGCTTCTGACGAGGAGCGAAAAAAGGCTCTTGTGGACTACGCTCTGCCTAAAAATATTGCCGGACTTGAACGTGACCTGAAAAAATACCGCATAGTTTACGATAACTGGTACAGAGAGAGCAAGCTCCACGAAAGCGGCGAAACAATGCGCATCGTGGACAAGCTTAAGGAAACCGGACATACTTATGAAAAGGAAGGGGCTGTATGGTTCAGGGCAACTGACTTCGGCGTTGACAAGGACTTTGTTCTTGTCCGTGCAAATGGAGTTCCGACCTATGTTGTGCCGGATATTGCCTACCACTACGACAAGCTTGTGACAAGAGGCTTCGACAAGGCAATAAACGTTCTCGGAGCTGACCATCACGGCTATGTACCGAGACTTAAATCTGCCCTTACAGCTCTTGGAGTGGACGCAGGAAAGCTTGACGCAGTTCTCATGCAGATGGTTCGCCTTATCCGAAACGGCGAAGTCACAAAGCTGTCAAAAAGAAGCGGCAAGGCTATTACCCTTGTTACGCTTCTGGAGGAGATTCCTATTGATGCAGCCCGTTTCTTCTTCAACATGAGAGAAGCTGATTCCCAGTTTGAATTTGACCTTGACCTTGCAGTTGAGCAGTCCTCTAAGAACCCTGTTTATTACGTTCAGTACGCTCATGCGAGAATATGCAGTCTTATTGCAAATCTCAGGGCAGAGGGAACTGAGATTCCGGAGACAGCAGACCTTGACCTCCTTGTTTCCCCGCAGGAAACGGAGCTTATCCGCCATATTGCGTCACTTCCGGCTGAAATTGACCTTGCTGCCAGAAATTACAATCCTGCCGGAATCACAAAATATGTCATTGCACTTGCTACGCTGTTTCATAAGTTCTATGATGCCTGCAGCGTAAAAAATGCAGAAACTCCGGAGCTTATGAACGCAAGAATAATGCTCTGTCTTGCTGTTAGACAGACGCTGAGAAATGTTCTGGATATTCTTAAAATAGAGTGTCCGGAAAAAATGTGATTAATGACAGGTTACGCATTGGTTACAAAAAGATTCATATATTTGGTAAATTTAGACAGCTTTCAGCATTGGTTTATGTTATATATGTAAGTTTTCGGGCGAGAATTAACAGTTTGTTAACATATTGCCGCCGAAAATGTGTTACAATTTGTAATATATTGAGGCAGCTGTGCCCGTTCTCTTCAAAACGTTTTCATAAAATAATTTTAAAGAAGGGATTTTATTATGTCAAACAGATTATTTCAGGGTTTAGTTCATCAGATGCGTGATACTATCGACGCAACAATCGGCGTTGTAGACGAAACAGCTACCATTATTGCCTGCAGCGACCTTACTAAGGTCGGTACGACTAATGAGTTCGTTTCTCTCGATTTAAGCGACTCCCACGATATATTTATCAGAGACGGCTATACATACAAGCCTTTCGGTGCAAGAGTAAAGCCGGATTACGCTGTTTTTGTGGAGGGCGTTGACGATTCTGCCGCAAAATATGCAAGCATTCTCGCTATCACTCTGTCCAATATCAAGCAGTATTATGATGAAAAATACGACAGAAACAACTTCATCAAGAACGTTATTCTGGACAACGTTCTTCCCGGCGACATCGTTATAAAGGCAAGGGAGCTTCACTTCAACGCTGAGATAAGCCGTGCCGTATTCCTCATAAGAATAGTTTCCGCCAATGATATTTCAGCATACGACGTTATCCAGAACCTTTTCCCTGACAAGAACAAGGACTTCGTTTTCAATATCACAGAGTCCGATATCGTCCTCGTTAAGGAGCTTAAAAGCACTGTTGATTCAAAGGATCTGGAGAAGCTTGCACGCTCTATTGCCGATACCCTCAGCGGTGAGTTCTATACCCGTGTAAATGTGGGAATCGGTACAGCAGTTACCGGCGTAAAGGAGCTTGCACGCTCTTTCAAGGAAGCTCAGATAGCTCTTGAGGTCGGTAAGGTATTTGATACAGACAAGGTCATCGTAAGCTATGACAATCTTGGAATTGCCCGTCTTATCTATCACCTCCCCACAACTCTCTGTGAGACATTCCTCCATGAGGTGTTCAAAATGGGCAGCATTGAGTCTCTCGACCATGAAACTCTCTTTACTATTCAGAAGTTCTTTGAAAATAATCTTAACGTTTCAGAGACTTCCAGAAAGCTTTTCGTACACAGAAATACTCTCGTGTACAGACTCGAAAAAATCAAGAAGCTGACAGGTCTTGACCTGAGAGAATTTGACCATGCTATCATCTTCAAAATTGCTCTCATGGTTAAGAAATATCTGTCCGCAAACCCGGTTAAGTTCTGATTTATCAGGATTTTTTCCGCCTGCCTTGCAACAGTCAGGCATTATTCGCTGCGGCTGATCGGGATTACAGTCACAGCTCCGGGCTGACACATACAAAGGATGGTGTAACCCAGTGGTAGAACTAAAGAACGTTTCTGTTACCTATTCAAGCGGCGTGGACGCTCTTAACAACGTCAGCCTGAAAATCAATGACGGCGACTTCGCTTTCGTTGTTGGTTCATCAGGTGCCGGCAAGAGTACCATGATCAAGCTTCTTCTCAAGGAGATAGACGCTACAAGCGGCGTTGTAACAGTTAACGGGTATAATCTCAGTAAGCTTAAAAGAAGAAAAATACCTGAATTCCGCCGTACACTCGGCTTTGTATTTCAGGATTTCAGGCTCATTCCGTCCATGACCGTCTACGAAAACATTGCTTTCGTTCTCAGAGTTATTGACGCTCCCATAAAATTTATCAGAAAAAGAGTTCCCTACGTTATTAGCCTTGTGGGACTTCAGGCAAAGTCAAATTCTTACCCGGACGAGCTTTCAGGCGGTGAAAAGCAGCGAGTTGCCATTGCAAGAGCGCTTGTGAACGATCCGCAGCTGATTATAGCCGATGAGCCGACCGGAAACATCGATCCGGAGCTTTCCTACGAAATAGTGGAGCTTTTAAAGGGTATCAACGATCAGGGAACTACTATTCTCATGGTTACTCATGAGCATGACCTTGTTCGTCACTTCGGCGGACGTATTATAAATATAACTGACGGCGAGATAGTTTTTGACGAGGTTATCTCAGGTCTTAACGACGAGTATATTCCCGAAATAGATGAGGAAGTATCTGCGCCGGAATTTGAAAACTCGGAAGCAGCAGCGGTAAACGCCGATGAGCTGATTGCCGCCATTTGCAGCAAGGAATCTTCATCAGGAGGCGTGGAATGAAGCTCAGCGGTATTAAATATCTGACAGATCAGGGCGTTGAAAATATCTGGAAGAACAAAATGATGGCATTTGCAACCTTCTGTGTTCTCCTTATTTCACTTATGCTTGTGGGCGTTTCAGCGCTTTTCTATATAAACATCAACTCTATGATAAACGGAATTGGCAACAAAAATGAAATAGCCGTTTTCATAAACAAGGGTACTTCTCAGCAGAGAGTGGAGGAATTCGGTCAGGAGCTTTCAGCTCTTGACAATGTGCAGTCAGTTGACTACATCTCAAAGGGACAGGCTCTGGACAGCATGATTTCTTCTATGCCGGAGTATGAGGTGCTTTTTGAGTCGCTCAACGGAGATAACCCTCTCGTTGACGGTTACAGCGTAAAGGTTGCTGACCTTGAGAAGATATCGGATACAGTTGCTCAGATACAGCAGCTGAACGATGTTTACCTTGTAAGAGCTTCCTACGATTTCGTGGAGATTCTCAGGGAACTGAGAAAGGTCGTTTCTCTCATTGCCGGAGCAATTATAGTGGCTCTTGCAGTGGTTTCCATGATAATGATATCCAACACCACAAAGGCAAGCGTTTTTGCACGGCGTGAGGAAATTCAGATCATGAAATACGTTGGAGCAACTAATGCATTCATACGCACGCCTTTCTTTGTTGAGGGCATGGTTACGGGAGTTTTCGCCGGCCTCGGAGCATTCCTTATTACATGGCTCGGCTACCGTTCCGTATTCAACATTCTTACTCAGCAGGTAGGCGTTATGAACGTTATCGGCATGGGAAGTATTATTCCCTTTGAAAAAATCAGACTTATGGTTCTGATTTGCTATATTCTTGCAGGATCCTTTATTGGGGCATTGGGAAGCGTTATCAGTACAAGAAAACATATTAATGTCTGATTCCGCAAATTTAATTGAAAGGAGAGCGGCAGTCCGCCGGACTTGTCCGCAGTCATCTTACAATGAAGAAATTATGCAGAATAAAGAAAATTCTCGCAATGCTGACTTGTTCAGCACTTACAATCTCACTTATGTCGGTTTATGCCGGCAGCCATAACAAGAGCGGCAGTATTTCAGCTGAAAAAACTATTGCTGAGCTTCAGGAGGAAAGAAAACAGAATGAAGCTAAAATTGCTGAACTTGAAAGTGAGATAAATTCTCTTGAAAACAATAAAAATCAGGAAAAGGCGTACCAGAATACTCTCTCGGAGCAGATAACTCTTATTCAGAATAATATCAAGCTCCTTGATGACGAGCTGACACAGATAAATGCGGACATTGCTGCCGCTGAGGGAAATATTGAAAACCTGAATAACAGCATTGATGAACAGCAGGCTCAGGTTGACAGTAATATCGAGCTTTTCAAGGAAAGGCTCTGTGCTATGTATGTTACAGGAAATAATTCCCTTGCTTCTGCCGTTCTTGGCTCAACCGACTTCTACGATATGCTTTCGAGAGTTGAAATGGTCAACTGTATCGCAGAGCATGATGAGGAACTGGTTAACAAGATACTTGACGAGATCGATACTCTTGAAAAATCAAAGTCCGATCTTGAAACTGAAAAGCTTACACTTGAAATGAAGCAGGATGAGCAGATTGCCAAAAAAGAGGAAAAACAGGCAGAAATTGATAATCTCAACGAGAAGTATCAGAAATCTGAGGAGGAAATAGCCCGTCTTGCCCTTGAGGAGGAGAGCCGAAAGAAGTCAAAGGACGAAATAGAGGCTCAGAATAAAAAGCTGCAGGAACAGGAGGACGCTATCGTTGCGCAGATCAAGGCGGCTGAGGAGGCTGCTAAAAAGGCTGAACAGGAGCGTCTTGCCAAAGAAGAAGCTGACAGACTTGCAGCCCAGCAGGCAGCGCAGCAGCAGAATTCCTCCGGAAACAACAGCAATAATAATGCTTCCGATACAGGTAATACTCCAGAGGTAGTTCAGCCGCCCGCAGTTGAAGGCGGATTTGCATGGCCTGCACCCGGATTTTACTACATATCCAGCGGCTATGGCGCAAGGTGGGGAACTACTCATCGTGGAATCGACATTGCCGGCGGAGGAATTGCCGGAGCAGCAGCCACTGCTTCAAAGAGCGGAACTGTAATAGGCGTTGTAAATTCCTGTGAACATAATTATCCAAAGGGCGGTTATTGCTGTGGTGACGGCTACGGCAACTATGTTATAGTATCTCACGGAGACGGAACATCTACCCTTTACGGACATCTCCAGTCTGTAGCAGTTTCTGTAGGCGATTACGTTTCACAGGGACAGACTGTGGGATATATCGGTTGTACCGGATTTTCAACAGGCTTCCACCTGCACTTTGAGATACGTATAAATGGTGTAGCAGTAGATCCTCAGCAGTATGTATAATTTACGTACAGGAAACATATATAATACATAAATCAAGGGCAGTATCATAAACCACGCAATTCAATTTTATCTGTATAGCAATAGTTAAGGGGAGCTATCTTCTTAAACCTCTGCCACTGAACAATGTTCTTTTGAGTTCTTCTCATATTGATATACCCCTTTATGGGGTATATCAATATGAGACGGGGGATTCCAAAGGGACAATGTCCCTTTGGCAGGGGGTAAGGGGTGACTCCCTACAGTGTAGGGAGATGTCACAAAGTGACAGAGGGTACGGGCGACCGTTGGGAGCAGCGTCCCCCTAAATAATGCCATGCAAGTAAAATTTGAATTGCGTACCCATAACTGCCCTGTTTTTTCCGAAAGTGATGATGAATAAATGAATAAAAAAATCAGTCTCGGACTTGCACTGAGCCTTATTGCCATTGCTTCTGCGGTGACATTTATTCTTACCTCCTTTTTTTCGCTTCAGAGCTTTAACGAAAAGGTAGTGGACGTAAATGAAAAGGCGAAAAAGTACAGCTCGTTACAGGTTCTTGACAGCTACGTAAGGGAAAATTATTTCGGCGATATTGACGAGGAGGAGCTGAGCAGCGGCATACTCAAAGGCTATGTGGAGGGCATTGACGACAAGTATTCACGCTTTCTCACCGCAGAGGAGTACCAGAACGAGCTTAGCAGCGACTCCGGAGAGCTTGTGGGACTTGGTCTTACACTGACAGAAGATGAAAGCGGATATATAAGAATTGCTGAGATATATCAGGATTCTCCGGTTTCAGAGTCAGACCTTGTTGTGGGAGATATTATAACTTACGTTGACGGAAACGATGTCCTTGTAACCGGCTTTGATGAATCCATTGAAGCAATGAAAGGTCAGGAGGGCACTGAGATAACAATAACAGTGCGCCGTGACGGAATTGACAGGGATATGGTATTTGTAAGGCGTTCTATGGAGCTTACCTCTGTTACGGGAGAAATGCTTTCCGGATACATCGGCTACATAAAGATTACTGCATTTAAGAAAAATACTCCTGACCAGTTTATAGAAACACTTGAAAGACTGAATTCCAACGGAGCAAAGGCGTTTATCTTTGATTTAAGAGACAACGGCGGCGGACTTGTTTCTGCGCTGGAGGAGTGCGTTGATCCTCTGCTTCCTGAGGGAATTGTTGCGACAGCTGAGTATAAGGACGGACATTCAGAAACACTTGTTTACTCAGATGAATCAGAGCTTAATCTGCCGATGATAGTGCTGGTAAATGATAAAACCGCAAGTGCCGGAGAGCTTTTTGCGGCGTCTCTCAAGGACTTCGGAAAGGCTCAGCTTGTAGGCATTCAGACCTTTGGCAAGGGCGTAATGCAGCAAACCACCGAATTTGAGGACGGCAGTGCTGTTGTTCTGACTGTGGCTGAATATAAGACAGCTTATTCCGAATGCTACGACGGAATCGGACTTGTTCCGGATTATGTAGTGGAAAACGAGGAGGATTCTGAGACGGATTTCCAGTACAATAAGGCTGTTGAAATTATCTCCAAGGAAATTCAATAATGATATTATGATGAGCGTACTCAGGTATGCTCATTTTTGTTGCATAAACAGCACTTTACAATAAATTCATATTATGGTATAATAAAAATAACATACCATTGAAAGGACGTTTTACGGGAGTGAATAAAAGGACAGATATTGCTGTAATCGGCGGCGGAGCTTCGGGACTGGCAGCGGCAATTGGCGCTAAAACTGCAAATCCCTCTGCGGAAGTGCTTATCGTTGAGAAACTGGCAAAGACCGGGAGAAAAATTCTTGTAACAGGGAGCGGCAGGTGTAATCTCGGCAATGGAGAGCCTGCACCACGATTTTATCACGGCTCGGTGAGAAATGCAGCCGAAATAATAGCCGCAGGCTCCGGTTCAGCTGAATTTTTTGCTTCTCTGGGAGTGCTTACCTGTGCTGACAGTCAGGGCAGGCTCTATCCCGTCAGTAACAGCGGAGCTTCTGTTCTTGGAGCACTTCGCCTGAAAAACGCTGAACTTGGAACAGAGGAGCTTTGCGGCTTCGGAGTTACTGATTTTCGCAGAGAGAAAAACGGATATACACTCATTTCTGAATCGGGCGAGGTAAGCTGCCGCAGAATGATTATTGCCGCCGGAGGTTATGCTGCTCCCTCATTGGGCACTGACGGCGGAATGCTCCGACTGCTTAAAAATCACGGCTATAAATCGGCGAAAATCTGTCCCGGAATAGCACCGCTGAGAGTAGCTCCGGAGTCTGTAAAGGGACTGAAAGGCGTCCGTGTAAAGGGAAAAATCTCAGCGGTGACAGAGGGGAGAATACTTCGTGAGGAGTACGGGGAGATTCAGTTTACTGAAAATTCACTTTCAGGAATATGTGTTTTCAATCTTGCAGGACTTTTCTCACAGTATGAGGGCAGGCTCAGTCTTGTCGCAGACCTTTTGCCGGATATGACGCACCATGAGGTGGAGGACTATCTGTTCTCCGTTCGCAGACTGAGGAAAGGCAGTACTGCTGATGAGCTGCTGACCGGAGCATTTGTCCGTAATCTTGCGGTATATCTTGTGAAAACTACCCTTGACCGCCAGATGACCGATAAAATCCCGGACATTACCGACAGGGAGATAAAGCGGCTGGCACAGCGAATAAAAGGGCTGGAATTCAGGGTGACCGGCTGTTCTTCGTGGCAGAACGCTCAGGTGACCTTTGGCGGCATTCACGGCAGCTGTGTGGACGAAAATCTCCGGTCTGTACGTGACAGCGGGATATATTTTGCAGGCGAAATTCTCGATATTGCCGGAGACTGCGGCGGATTTAACCTTGAATGGGCATGGGCGTCAGGTCTGTGGGCAGGAAAAAAATGTGCGGAATCATTAATGTGATTTTCTGAAATATAATATCTGTAAATACGGCGAAGCCGCAAGTGGGATTCCAAAGGGTTTATTAACCCTTTGGCGGAGTCCAGAGGCAGCGCCTCTG
>JAEDLA010000226.1 GCA_016295545.1 Oscillospiraceae bacterium
CAATTTTTGTGCCTGAACATTTTGTAAACACTTTGGGACATAAAAAAGACGGCTGTAAAATTACAACCGTCTTTTTGAAATGACTATTCTTTTTCAAACCTATTTTCAAATTAATGTGACGTAGTTACTGAAAACTAATACAATTTCGGGTAAAATAAAGTCAAAGCCAAAGAAAGGAAGTATGAAATATGTCAACACTTAACGTTAATAAGAGTAATTTTGAGCAGATCAAAAACAGCACTAAGCCTGTTCTTCTTGATTTTTATGCAGATTGGTGCGGTCCGTGCCGTATGGTTTCTCCTTTGGTAGAACAGATAGCAGAAGAAAATCCGCAGTACCTTGTGGGCAAGATAAATGTTGACAGCGAGCCTGAGCTTGCGCAAGCTTTCGGTGTATTAAGTATTCCGATGCTTGTAGTTCTGAAAAACGGAAAAATAGCAGCTCATTCTGTTGGAGCAAGACCTAAGCAGCAGATACTTGCAATGTTAGAGAGCTAATTCACGCAAGCCCTTCCTGTCAAGAAGCTTAACACCCTTTCGTGAAACCTCGACAAAGCCCTCGCTTGCAAAATATTTCAGCATACGGGATACGACTTCACGGGCAGAACCCATATACCTTGCTATCTGCTCGTGAGTTAGGGCGATAATATCCGAGTTCGTTCGTGACGATTCGTCGAGAAGGAAAATTGCAAGCCGTTTATCCATACTCATAAAAAGTATCTGCTGCATTACCCACATAACATCGGAAAAACGACTTACGGCAGTTTCAAGAGAGAATATTTTTATTTTCGGATTGCTCTCGCTCACCTTCATAAATGCCGGACCGCTTATCAGATAGCAGCTGCTGTCCTCCTCTGCGTCAATAAACACATCAAAGGTTATGGTCTTTAACACGCAGGAAGCAGACAGAATACACATATCACCGCTGTACAGACGATAAAGGGTAATATCCTTTCCACTCTCGGACAGCATATATACCCGCAGACATCCGGAACGGACAAGTATTACTCCCGAGCATTCAGAGCTGTCATGGATATTTTCTCCTTTTTGAAAAATCTTTTCCACAGAATTACTGCAAATATGCTCCCGTTCTGCTTCTGTTATTTCATTCCAGAACGGAAAGGCTTCTTTATAAACGGATTCAAAATCGGTTTGTACCATAAGAAATTCTCCTTTCAGAAAAGAGGTATATAAATGAAAACAATCATTATTGGCGGAGTTGCAGGCGGCGCATCAGCAGCTGCAAGACTCAGAAGACTTGATGAAACCGCAGAGATAATCATTCTCGAAAGAGGAGAGTTTATCTCCTTTGCCAACTGCGGACTTCCATATTTTATCGGCGGTGAGATCACCGACAGAAATATGCTGACACTTCAGACACCGTCAAGCTTTAGGGCGAGATTCAATATTGATGTTCGTGTTTTCAGCGAAGCAATAAAAATATCACCAGATACCAAAACGGTAACTGTAAAAGATCTCAATAAAGGAAAAACATATGAGGAGAGCTATGACAACATTATTCTTTCTCCCGGTGCTGAGCCTTTTAAGCCCAACATCAGCGGTATAGAAAGTGCTAATGTTTTTACTCTCAGAAATATTCCGGATACGCTTAAAATAAAAAGCTATATTGAAACGGCTGAGCCGAGATCGGCTGTTGTTGTTGGCGGTGGATATATCGGCGTTGAAATGGCAGAAAATCTTGCAAAAGCAGGACTTCAGGTATCCATAGTTGAGCTTGCCGACCATCTTATAGCGCCTCTTGATTTTGATATGGCGGCAGATGTCCATCGCTATATAAAAGCAAAGGGTATCAGGCTTTATCTTAACAACGGTGTAAAGGCAATAGACGGCAGTAAGGTCATTCTTCAGAACGGTGAAATATCAGCCGATATGGTAATTATGTCTGTCGGCGTGCGTCCCGAAACATCTCTTGCCAAGGATTGTGGGATCGTATTGAACTCACGGGGAAGTATTATTGTTGACAGCAGAATGAGAACCAATATCCCGAATATATTCGCCGTGGGTGATGCAGTTGAGGTGAAGAATTACGTCACCAAATCTGCTGCATTCATTCCCCTTGCAGGTCCCGCAAATAAACAGGGACGAATTGCGGCTGATAATATCGCAGGCTTTGAGTCCGAATACAAGGGAACGCAAGGTTCTGCTGTTCTGAAATTATTTGATATGACTGTTGCCACAACAGGACTGAATGAAAAAAGTGCAGAAGCGGCAGGTATAGACTTTAATAAAATATATACCTATTCCGCATCTCACGCATCATATTATCCCGGCGGAAATATGATGTCCGTAAAAATTCTCTGGGATAGGAAAACACTGAAAATTATCGGCGCACAGATAGTCGGCTTTGACGGCGTTGACAAACGAATGGATGTTATAGCATCAGCTATCCGTTTCGGTGCAAAGGTGACCGATCTTGCAGAGCTTGAGCTTTGTTATGCACCGCCATACAGTTCGGCAAAGGACCCCGTTAATATGGCAGGATTTGTGGCTGAAAACATCATTTCGGGAAAAGTAAAGCAGTTTTTCTGGCACGATGTTGAAAATCTGCCCCGTGACGGAAGTGTAACACTTCTTGATGTTCGTACCTCAACGGAAAGAGCAAGAGGTCATATTGACGGATTTATGCACATTCCCCTTGATTCTCTTCGTGAGCGCATAAATGAACTTCCAAAGGACAAGCCTGTGTATGTTCATTGTCATTCAGGACTTCGCAGCTATATTGCCTGCCGTATTCTTGCAGGAAACGGATTTGACTGCTATAATCTTGCAGGTGGCTGGCGTCTTTACGAATCTGTAATGAATGAACGCACCGTTCCGGAATATATCTGTACCGAATGCCGATAATTTTATACTATAATGCTTTCGCCTGTGGAAAGATAACTGAGCTTATCAATATATTTTTTCATAAAAGCATACTGTTCTATGCCGGTACAATGACAGGTGTAATATTCGGTATCAAAGCTATTGAGAAAACCGGCATAGCCTTTCAGTGCATCATCAAGGGGCAGCTTTGAAAAATGGAAGCCTCCTACAAGAACATCGGGCTTAAACCATTCTGCTATGTTTACAATACCCTTGTGGGAACAACCGCTGATAAGTATTCTTCTGCCGTTTTCCTCAATAAG
>JAEDLA010000227.1 GCA_016295545.1 Oscillospiraceae bacterium
GAGCAGTCCACGGGATTATGTCCCCAGGTATTTGAATCTCCAAAGCAAAGTATCCTTTTCATATTCCGTACTTCCTCCTTATCTCGTTCATAAGCGCTGTACAGCCCTCACTAATATCATCATAGGTTACATCAAAGTCACCCGTATACCACGGGTCGGCAACATCTCTGCCGCTTCCCGATATTGCAAGCAGCTTATACACCTTATTTTCGGGATCGCTGCGAATTATCCTCATAATATTTCGCATATTCCACTCGTCCATACCGATTATGTAATCATACTTATTATAATCGTCCTTACGCAGCTGAACCGCAGTTTTTCCGGCAGCGGAAATTCCGTACTGCTTAAGCTTATTCCGCGTTCCGTGATGCACGGGATTACCGATTTCCTCGGTACTCGTAGCCGCCGAGGCGATGTACAGCTTATCAGCGATTCCCTGTTTCTTAGCCATATCCCTCATAACAAATTCAGCCATGGGCGAGCGGCAGATATTGCCGTGGCAAACAAACATAATATTCATAACTGTCCTCAAATCCTTTCAAATAGCCTATTTAAGCCCTTAGATACGTGATTTACGCTTAACGGCTCAGACAAATATTATCACGTTTTTTCACCGTTTTTCACGTATTTTTTCCGTCATTTCCTGTAAATTTCCTGTAAATCGGGTGCATTTTCCTACAATTTACAGGACGCTTTTTTAGACGTTTTATACAACATCATTCTTCAGAGCTTCTACTTCCCTCTGAATGCTGTCAAACTCAACATGAGTGTAGGTGTTCAAAGTGACCCCAATTTCCGAGTGTCCCATAAGATACTGCAAATGCTTTGGGTTCATACCCGCAGAAGCACAGTGTGAACAATAGGTATGCCGACAAACGTGAGGAGTAACCTTTGGCATTTTCGTCACATAGATGCTGTTGTACTTACTGCAAATATGCTGAAAATATTTCTCCCAATGAAGTGCTACCATAGGCATTCCGTTCTTGTCCAAACACAGAAACCCGCTGTACGGTCTGCCCTGACTGTCGGTAATGATCGGGTTTGTCTTTCTGTCCATACTGTTTATGAGATTTTCAAAGCAGCTGCACACATCGTCCTGAATGGGAATGATACGCTTGCCCGCTTCGGTTTTCGGCGGCTCGATCACATACCGCATATCGCTTGTCCTGTGTAACTGCCTTTCGATGCTGACGGTTTTGTTTTTCAGATCAATATCCTTGACTGTCAGACCGCAAAACTCAGAAATACGCATTCCCGTAAAGAACAGAATGTAAATAACATCATAGTACCTTGAAAAATGCTTATCTTCCTTTACAAACCTTAAAAACTCTCGTTTCTGTTTGTGTGTGATAGCTTCTCTTGTTACGCTGTCATTTACAACAACCGTGGCTAACTGAAAATCAAAAGGGTTCTTCTTAATAAGGTCATCCTCCACAGCCATACAAAATGCAGGCCTTAACACCCCTCGGATAGTATGTATGGAACTATAACTCTTGCCATGTTCTGTCTGGAGCCGTATCAGCCACTCTTTTGCATCGGATATCCGTACATCACCGATTTCTCTCCCTCCGAAGCTATCCTTCTCAAGAAAGTTTATAACGGTCTGATAACCTGTTCGGGTGGACTCTCTTACACCGTTTTTCAGAAGAACATATCTCTTGACTAATTCCAGCACGGAGATCTTACCGATGAGCACAGAACGCCCGTTTTCCATGTCCAGCTTAATTTTTCTCTCCAACTCTCTGAGAGATAGGCACTGTTTTTTCCCGCTTGGCAAGGAATCCGTAGGTTCAAGCTTCCAACTGTAAATAAACCGCTGTTTCCCGTCTAAGTCGGTATATTCAAATTGATATCTGCCGTCTTTACGCTGACATTCACCGCTTCTGAGATTTCTCCCCTTCTTGTCTTTTCTTTTGAAAACCATAGTTTTAACTCCTTTCAGAAAGGAGCCTCAGTATGTCCATTATAACATACATGAAGCCCCTTTTCAAGATTATATCGAGAAAGATTTGTTCAGAAACTCTTCAAATCTTTCCCTTTTTATCATAAGTCTTGACGAGTTCTGTATGGTAAAGTAATTGTCCCCATACAGATCCTCTTTAGCAATGCGGTACATTTTGTTGATGCCGATGTTAAAATACTCCGATGCCTCTCTTACAGACAGCAGGAATTTTGCATTTAGTGTCATAAGGATTTCCCTCCTCTCTATAATAATTTGCTTTCAAATGTGTAGCTTACATATTGCCTGAAACATTTCCCCTCTAAATAATAATATATCATTCGAAAATTTGGAAATGCGGGAAGTATTATAGAAACAGTTCATAATCTAACTCACGGTCAAGCTGCTCACGCTGCCAATCCGCAATGCTAAGATGCTTTACAGGTTCACGCTTAATACCCTGTTTCTCAAGGCTTTGGCTGCTGACCTCAATATCAATACCTCTGTTGCGATAGAATTGATTCTGAATTTCTGCCCAGCTTTCTCTCCAGATAACTATGTACTCAGGCTTGTTAAATTCACGGAATTTTTCCTTTGAGAAGCCTTCGGGAGTGACCACTCTGGTCGTTACAAGAATGTGAACATGAGGATTGCTCTTCTCGGGGTCAAGTTCATTTTCCACTCTATGTATCCCGACAATTGCAGCAAGACCATAGTCAACAAAGTTCCTTGAAACAAACTCTAAGACTATTTCCTTTATGTCGTCATCGCTCAGCTCATTAGGCAGCGATCCGATATATTCCCGAGCAGTACGAGCATCGGCTCGCTTTTCTGCCTCATCGATCTTCGTGCAAAGAGTCTGAATATCAGCGAACTCGTCCGGAGCATTATCGGGTAGGAAATTTCCCCGATAGATCACGTCCGTTCTTTCGGAGTTGTATGTTCGCTTATTGCGAGAATCATAGATGCTTTGTCCTGTTATATAGTTCACAAGCTTTGCTAAGGACTTGTATTTACGCCTTCCGATATTTCTTACTTCAATATGAAAGTTTGCCATAATTGTAATTCTCCTTCTTCATAATATCCAATGTGTAGGTTACATGTTGATGATGCCTGACTCGGTTTTCTCCAGCAATTCCTTGAATTGAACCATCTCTGCTATCTCCCGAATCAATTCGGGTTTGGAAGCCAATATTTTTAGAAA
>JAEDLA010000228.1 GCA_016295545.1 Oscillospiraceae bacterium
CGGAATACTTTGAAAAATTCATACTTGAAAGGCTGAATGAACATAATATATCAGTTAATCGTGTTTGCAGTCTTGCAACTGCTGACCTGAAAAAAAACGAGCCTGCATTTATTAAGTTCTGCCGGAAGTATGGAATATCCATGAAAATCTTCACGCCTCAGCAGCTTATGGATATTGAGGGAGACTTTTCACGTTCAGAATTTGTAATGAAAACTACAGGAACCGATAACGTCTGCGAAAGAAGCGTTTCAGCAGCAGGGGGCAGACTTATCATAAAAAAACAGTCAGGCGAAGGCGTAACCTTTGCGGCTGGATTACGGGAAATATCAATAGATTTTGAAAGGCGGCTCTTATAATGCTTTATATAGTTGGATTCGGCGCAGGTAATCACGGCGGTATGACATTTGACGCAGAAGCGGCAATTCTCAGAAGTGATATAATTGTAGGATACACTGCCTATACTGAACTGCTAAGAAAAATTTATCCGCATAAGGAGTATTACTGTACCGGAATGAAGCAGGAGCGTGAAAGAGTAGAATATGCTCTTGAACAGGCAGCCTCCGGGAAAACAGTATCACTTGTCTGCAGCGGTGACAGCGGAGTTTACGGAATGGCAGCTCTTACCCTTGAGCTGGCTGAAAAAATGGCAGAAACGGATATTGAAATCGTACCGGGAGTAACTGCTGCCCTCAGCGGAGGAGCACTTCTCGGAGCACCGCTCACCCATGATTTTGCAGTAATAAGCCTTTCAGACCTGCTTACTCCAATGGAAAAAATTGAAAAACGTCTTGAATGTGCAGCAATGGGGGATTTTTCAGTAGTTCTCTACAATCCCTCATCAAAAAAGCGTGCAGACTATCTTTCAAGGGCGTGTGATATTTTAATGAAATATAAATCGCCTGAAACAGTGTGCGGATATGTAAAAAATATCGGACGTGACGGAGAGCAGAGCCGTATTTTATCACTGAATGAACTGAAAAATACATCTGTTGATATGTTCACCACGGTATTTATCGGAAACAGCGAGACACGTTGTATTCATGGAAAAATGGTTACTCCCAGAGGCTACAGAAATGTGTAAAATTCTGATTTTCGGAGGAACTACGGAGGGCAGGCAGCTTGCGGAATTTTGTGCTGAACACAGAATTTCTGCCTATGTAAGCTCAGCAACGGATTACGGAACAGGACTGATAAAAAAGTCAGGATATATCACTAAACTTACAGGCAGAATGAATACTGAGGAAATGGAAAGCTTCATTTTATCAAAGAAGCTTCGTCTTGTAATTGATGCAACTCATCCCTATGCTTCGGAAGTTACAGCAAATGTCAGTCATGCTTGTAAAAATGCGGCTGTAAAGTATCTGAGAGTGATACGTGAACCGGACAATCATCAGATTAAGGGCAGATACTTTGATTCTACGGCAGATGCAGCTGAATATCTCAGAAAAACAGAGGGAAAAATCCTGATTACCACAGGCAGTAAGGAGCTTAAAAGCTTCTGCTGTATTGATAATTACAGTGAAAGATGTGTCGTTAGAGTTCTTCCGGCTGAAAAAGTTGTCATGGACTGCAAAAAGCTTGGATTTACTCATATTATAGCGGAAAAAGGTCCCTTTTCTGAGGAGAGCAACATTCATCAGCTGAAAGCATTCGGAGCTGAATTTCTTGTAACAAAGGAAAGCGGAGCTGTTGGCGGATTTTATGAAAAGATATCGGCTGCTGAAAAGTGCGGAGCAGAACTGCTGATAATCAGTCGTCCGGCGGAGCCTGAATCCGGACTGACTGTCAGCGGCACAGAAAAGCTTCTGCTTACGGAGGGATTCAATGAATAAAAAAATCAGTATAATCGGAATCGGTATGAATGGTATATCAACCCTTACCAAAGAAGCGGAAAAGGCTGTACATGAAGCAGAGCTCCTCATAGGGGCGGCAAGAATGCTTGAACCCTTTAAACAACTTAAAAAGCATTTTTACATGGAGTATCAGAGTGCTGAAATTGCACGGTATATCAACGATAGCAGCATAAATAAAATTGCTGTGCTCATGTCAGGGGACTGCGGTTTTTTTAGCGGAGCAGAAAAGCTTAAAGAGCTGCTGTCAGCATTTGAAACAGAAATTATCTGCGGAATATCATCTCCTGTTTATTTCTGCTCAAAGCTTGGACTAAGCTGGAATGATATGCACTTTGTAAGTCTCCACGGCAAATCCGGAAATATTTCACGAATTGCAAGTGCCCATGAAAAGGTGTTTTTCCTGCTTGGAGGAAATCTTGACGCTGCCGGAGTATGCCGCCGGTTGTGCGAGTACGGATTAGGAAAGGTTACCGTATATATTGGTGAAAATCTCGGTTATCCTGATGAGAAAATCTCAGCAGGCAGTGCAGAAAGCTTTTCTGAATACAAAGCAGCCGGACTTTCTGTAATGATAACGGTCAATAAAGATTATGAGAAATTTCTTAGTACGTCAATGCCTGACAAGGAATTTATCAGGGGCAGAATTCCTATGACTAAATCGGAGGTCAGAGGCACTGCTGTGTCCAGGCTTGAAATAAGAAAAGACGATATTTGCTGGGATATAGGTAGCGGAACAGGCTCAGTTTCTGTGGAAATGGCGATGCGCTGTGAAAAGGGGAAAGTATATGCTGTAGAGAAAAAAGCAGAAGCAGCTGAACTTACTCAGCAGAATAGCCGGAAGTTTCACTGTGATAACATTGAAGTAATAAATTCCGATGCCGCTGCTGCTCTTGAAGTGCTGCCTGATCCCGATTGTGTTTTTATTGGCGGTTCAGGCGGAGAACTTAAAGAAATAATTTACGGAGCATATCAGAAAAACAGGAATGTAAAAATTGCAGTTACGGCTGTGACTATTGAATCACTGAGCAGATGCACTGAAATATTTAATGAGCTGGGATTTGAAGCTGATATATCACAGCTGGCAGTCACACGGACTGAAAAAGTAGGAAGTTATACAATGTTCAGGGCTGAGAATCCTGTTTTTATTATTACCTCGTCGGGCAAGCCGAGGGGAGTAGGTGTGCCGGGGGCGTAAAGCGGCGCTGCGCTGGCTTTACTGGTTTCTTTTTGTTGCGGGGCGTTGCCCCACACCCTACCAGAGGCTCTGCCTCTGGACTCCGCCAAAG
>JAEDLA010000229.1 GCA_016295545.1 Oscillospiraceae bacterium
ACTTTGGCTTCGCCGCTTTTAATAGATATTTTATTGCCGCTTTAATGGATTCACCAAAAATATGATGCTTATATTTCCAGTTTTTAACGTTCTATGATTCTGATTTTATACTCCACCCTCTCAGGCTCATACAAAATTTTTCAATGCGATTTTTAAGGAGTTGAAGTTATGAAAAATATCTTATTTGCCGCTTCAGAATGCGTACCCTTTATAAAAACAGGCGGTCTTGCCGATGTTGTCGGCGCTCTCCCGCAGTATCTTGATAAAAGTCAGTTTGATGTACGTGTTATCATGCCTTATTATACCTGTATCCCCGATAAGCACCGCAGCAAATTCCGCTATGTCCGCCACTTCTATATGGACTACGGTCTCAGACCGGTAGGCGCTCACGTCGGTATCATGGAGTATGAGTACAACGGCATCAAGTTTTATTTCGTTGACAACGAATATTATTTCAAATGTGATACTCCCTATTCTTCTGATATGAAATGGGATATCGAAAGATTTACTTTCTTCTGCAAGGCTGTACTTGCAATGATGCCCGTTATCGGATTCCGTCCTGACATCATTCACTGCCATGACTGGCAGGCTTCAATGATTCCTGTTTTCCTGCACTCAACCTTTGCCACCAATAACTTCTACTGGGGCACCAAAACTATTATGACTATCCACAACCTGAAATTCCAGGGTATATGGAATATTGATACATTCAAGTATAATACAGCTCTGCCGGACTATATGTTTACTCCTGACAAGCTTGAATTTAAAAAGGACGCAAATATGCTCAAGGGCGGTCTTGTTTACGCTGATTATATTACAACTGTCAGCGAAACTTATGCTGAGGAGATCAAATATCCGTTTTTCGGTGAAAATCTTGACGGACTTCTCAGAGCACGTTCTGCTTCACTGAGAGGTATTCTCAACGGTATCGACTATAACGTTTTCAATCCTGAAACCGATAAGGCAATCAGCGCTACATATAATTCCAAAAATTTCAAGTCCAAAAAAGCAATCAACAAGACAAAGCTTCAGGAACAGCTGGGACTGCCTGTTGACAAAAACAAGTACATGATTGCCATTATCTCCCGTCTTACCGACCAGAAAGGACTTGACCTGGTCAACTACGCTATCGAAAGAATTGTTGACGAGTTTACACAGTTTGTAATTATCGGTACAGGCGACTCAAGATATGAGAATATGTTCCGTCACTACCAGTGGAAATATCCTGACAGAGTTTCTGCAAATATTCTCTACTCAGACGACCTTGCACACAAGCTCTATGCAGCTGCTGACACTATGCTCATGCCATCTCTCTTTGAGCCATGCGGTCTTACTCAGCTGATTTCCCTCCGCTACGGAACTGTCCCGATTGTTCGTGAAACAGGCGGTCTTAAAGATACTGTGGAGCCGTACAACGTTTTCAGCGGCACCGGTACTGGCTTCTCCTTTGCCAACTACAACGGCGATGAAATGCTTAATGCTATCAACTACTCCAAAAAGGTTTATTACGATGACCGTGCTGAATGGGATAAGCTTGTTAAGAGAGGAATGGAAAAGGACTTCTCATGGTCAAGCTCAGCCAAGCAGTACGAGGGTATGTACAACTGGATGATAAACTGGTAATGTGTGTATATTTTCTACGGTATCAGCCATAATACCCTTTGAACGGAGGTTATTGCTATGAAAAAAGCTGCATTTTTTGATACCCGCCCCTATGACCGTGAATGGTTCAGCAAACTGGATAAAAGCTTTGAAATCAAGTTTTTTGAGGAAAAGCTTAATCCGGAAAATGCTGATTTAGCTAAAGGCTTTGATGCTGCCATTGCTTTTGTCAATGATACTATAAACAGAAGCACCATTGAAGCTCTTGCTGCCGGAGGTGTAAAAGTCCTTGCAATGCGGTGTGCCGGCTATAATAATATTGATTTCAAGGCTGCCTACGATAATAATTTAAAGGTGCTGAGAGTTCCTGTATACTCCCCTTACGCTGTTGCAGAGCACGCTATGGCTCTCCTTCTGACGCTGAACAGGAAGATTCACCGTGCATACAACAGAACAAGAGATTTCAACTTTTCACTTAACGGGCTTACAGGCTTTGACCTGCACGGCAGAACTATGGGTGTTATCGGTACAGGAAAAATTGGTCAGATTTTTATAAAAATCTGTCAGGGATTCGGAATGAGAGTTATTGCCTATGATCCCTATCCCATTGAAAATGCCGGTTTTGAGTATGTGGACCTTGACACACTTTACAGAGAATCTGACGCTGTTTCTCTCCACTGTCCCCTTACTGATTCCACGCATCATATTCTCAACGCTGACGCTTTCAGCAAAATGCGCACCGGAGTATATATTATCAACACATCTCGTGGCGGTCTTATCGACAGCGAAGCACTTCTGGAGGCTATCAAGTCCAGAAAAATTGCAGGTGCAGGTCTTGATGTTTACGAGGAGGAGGCTTCATTCTTCTTTGAGGACCGCTCCGACACCATTATAAATGATGATACTCTTGCAAGAATTATTACCCTGCCTAATGTTATTCTTACCTCTCATCAGGCTTTCCTGACAAATGAGGCACTGAAAAATATTGCTGAGGTAACAATATCCAATCTGGAGGACTTTTTCGCCGGTAAAGAGCTGAAAAACGAAGTATGCTACTGCTGTTCCACTGATTCTCCCACAACAAAATGCAATTAACTAACTGTCTGTGCTGACTGCTGCACATTTTAGGCAGAATTTAATTTTTGATTTTTTTGATTAAAGAGGCATTATCCCTTTTTAATTCACATTCAATAAGAATATCCCCCGGAAAGTGGGGATATTCTTATTCAGATAAAACATTTTGCTTTCATAGATTTATTACTTTGTCGGGCAAGCCGAGGGAAGTGTGTGTGCTGGTGGCGTAAAGCGGCGCTTCGCTGGCTTTACTGTTATGGTATATATTTGTTGCAATAAGATTTCCCCCCCTCCCTTTGAGGGAGGGCAAACTTATTAGAATTTACAGGGGAACTAACACGGGAGGGTGAACTGCGCTCCGGTCGCTCACCGGCACTTTGCTTGATTTACTGCTTTGTCAGGGGGACGCTGTCCCCCTCGTTCACCCCCTGCCA
>JAEDLA010000230.1 GCA_016295545.1 Oscillospiraceae bacterium
TACGCCCCAAACCGCATAAATGCGAGGTTTGTACGGGCAAAAATTATCTCTTTGAAAACTGCGGAGCACGACGAGCAGCCTTGAGACCGTACTTCTTTCTTTCCTTCATTCTTGGGTCACGGGTAAGGAAGCCAGCCTTTTTGAGAACAGGGCGAAGCTCAGCGTCGAATTCGAGGAGAGCACGGGAGATACCGTGTCTGATAGCACCAGCCTGACCGGTAACACCGCCGCCCTTAACAGTGCAGACGATGTCCAGCTTATCGAGATTATCGGTAAGAGCGAGGGGCTGACGAACGATAAGCTTAAGAGTTTCGAGACCGAAGTAGTCATCGATACCTCTGTCATTGATAGTAACGTTACCTGAACCGGGATAGATTCTTACTCTTGCAACGGAGTGCTTTCTTCTGCCGGTACCGTAGTAATATTTAACCTTTGATTCGTACATAATAACTCAGCCTCCTTATTATAATGTATAAGCAACGGGCTTCTGAGCCTCTTGCTTGTGATTAGCGTCCTTGTAAACTCTGAGTCTCTTGAGCTGAGCTCTGCCGAGAGAGTTATTGGGGAGCATACCGTTAACTGCGATCATCATAGCTCTGTCAGCCTGATTAGCCATAAGTTCCTTGTATGAAACTTCCTTAAGTCCGCCGATCCAGCCGGTGTGCCAGTAATACTTTTTCTGTTCAAGCTTCTTGCCTGTAAGAACAGCCTTTGCGCAGTTGATAACGATAACGTGGTCGCCGCAGTCTACGTTAGGAGTGTAGGTGGGCTTATGCTTGCCTCTGAGGATATGAGCAGCCTTGGCAGCAACACGACCGAGGGGAAGTCCCTCAGCGTCGAGAATATACCAGGTGCGGTTTACTTCCTGAGGCTTTGCCAGTGTAGTTGACATAGTAATTCCTCCATAAATAAATTTTCGTCAGTAATATTTTTCCGATAGATTCGTTTTTCTGACAGTGCAAGATATATTATACAGGCAAAAAAGAGATTTGTCAACAGCAAAATCCCGGTTTTTTTAATTTATATCCTGAAATCTCTTTAAATCTCTTGCATATTCTCTGTTTCTCTCTGTTTCTCAGCTTTCGTTCCGGATTTTGTGACCGGACTTTCCGGTGCATTTCACCGTTCAAACCGGAACAGCTCCTCAACAGTTACACCAAAGACCTCAGCAATATCCATTGCAAGTTTAAGAGAGGGATTATACTGTCCTTTTTCAAGGTGAACAATCGTCTCACGCCGGACACCCACCATTTCAGCAAGTTCTCCCTGCTTCATGCCGGTTTTGGCACGATACTCCTTAATCTTTGTAACAAGCTCAGGCATTATTCACTTTCACCGGCTTCCTTTGGAGTGCTGTCCAGCAACAGAAAAATCGCACTTCTCAGAACAAAGCTTCCGGCAATAAAAACAATCAGCATTTCCGGCTTCAAGGTTCTGTATTTTACATACATTGCAAATAATATCATAGCTGCAAACAGAACATACATAGTGATTCTGTCTGCTTTAAGAATATTCAGTTTTGCAAGCTCATCCTCAGTTTCAAATTTACCGCAGCACAGCAGAGTAACAGCAATGTTTATCCAGACGATGTAATCGTCCCAGTCGTTCGCAAACAAAACAAGGGCAATTGAAAAGATACTGATAACGATAATACCTATGTGCAGATATTTCAGTGATTTTGGCGATACGTCTGCATTTCCATTTTGTTTCATAAAGATTTCCTCCTTCAATATGTGATATAATTATCACTTTATGTTATAATTATATCACACGGAATTATTATTGTCAAGTAAAAATCCAAAGTTTTCTGAAACAATTTTTCACAGGAAAATTTTCAAAAAGCTGTAAATCAGCACACCATACACATTCCGCAGCAGCAGGTCATATTCTTTTGGTGATACATACAATTTTTCAGAAAATTTCGTCCCTTCGTACTGCAAAAGTCACTTATAATCGACAAAAAGCTTCAAAAAAGGCTGTTTACAGCACTGTACTGATAATCAGCAATGCTGAACCAGAACACTTGACATTATCAGTACACAGTGATAATATTTTATTCACACAGACACAGAGAAAAAGGCAATCAGGACGGAGGAACAAATGAAAAACAGGATAAATGAAACAAAGCCATTCAAAGCCGGATATACTGCCCTTGCCGGCGGTATTCTGGGAATGGTCATATTTATAATAGTATACGGAATCTATGTTGTAAACCCATGCTATGACGACTGGATATGGAACAGCAGCGGAGATATTACTCAGCATTACATCGGCTGGCTCTTTTTAAGGCGGTCGGACTGGCACTTTCCTCTCGGTCTGATAGACGGACTTATTGCCGACACAAGGGTTTCCTGCGTATACACAGATTCAATACCGGCATTAGCAATATTTTTTAAAATACTTTCGCCCATACTTCCGGATACCTTTCAGTATCTGGGACTGTGGGGACTTTTCTGTTTTGGTATGCAGGGAGCATTATCCTCGCTTATCCTGCGCAGATTCAGCAAAAATCCGGTGTATTGCCTTGCAGGAAGTGTATTCTTCATATTAAGTCCGGTAGTACTTTTCCGTATGTTCACCCACACCTCCCTTGCCGGACACTGGATAATACTCCTTGCCCTGCTGATATGGGTTTATCAGAACCGAAAATGGAAATACAGCTTTACTCCGGTAATTCTGTGGACATTGAACGGTATGGCGGCAGCAATGGTACACATATACTTTATTCCTATGATTTATATGATAATGGGAGGATATATCATCACTGACCTGCTGAAAAACAAAAAACTTGTGCGACCGCTTCTCTGTTTTTCATCAACAACTTTTTTCACCCTTATTACACTGTTCTGTATCGGAGCCTTTTACGGCAGTACAGAAGCCTCCAATGACGGACTTTGCGCCTATTCTGCAAACTTCAACAGCCTCTTTAACGGAATGGGCTATTCTAAATTTCTGGCTCCGCTTAATCTTGTCTCCAAAGGTCAGACAGAGGGCTTCGGCTATCTCGGACTGGGCATGATAGTGGCAGCCGCTATGGCTGTGGTTATTTTTGTTTATCATATCTGCGGACAAGGCGCTTTTTCTGCCGGAATAAA
>JAEDLA010000231.1 GCA_016295545.1 Oscillospiraceae bacterium
AGGAGTGAAAATAATTTCTTTTTCATATTCTGACACTTTCCTTTTAATCTCTTTAATAATACATATAATTCATTATACCATTTTTTTACAAATGTTTCAATGCAAAAATATTCCGAAACTGATATGATATACCGGTTGAATTTGTGCATATTTATGTTTTTTGACAGAGCAGATGACCTTGCATTTTGTTTTGTAATCGTGTATAATAGAGCTATGACAATTTTTTGAAAGGAATGTTTAAATATGAACAAAAAGGAAACAGCGGAGATAAAAAAGAATTTTTCGGATAAAAGCGGATTTTTTATAATGGAAAAAGTACTTACCGGCTTTGTGGACGCCGAGAAGAATATACGCTGTCAGAACATTGCCTCCTGCCTTACAATGTCTGTGGAGGAACATGATGTTTACGATGAAACACTGAAAAAGGTACTTAATACCAATGTGGGAAAATCCTTTATTGAGTATGAATTCCCCAATGAAGCCTATGAGGAGGGAAAGCCTCAGGATATATTGTACAAGCTGCTGAAATCCGAGCTGAAGGACGAGGAGGCAGCAGAGAATTTCCTCCAGCATATAGCTAATAACATTGCCTATGCAGGACCTTTTACCGTTATTACAGCCTATTGCTCCTACACTGTCCGCAGCAAAAACAAGAATGATGAATTTGCTGAGGACGATGAGATATACCGTTATCTGCTTACAGCAATCTGTCCTGTTAATACACGGAATGACGGATTTGTTTTTGATTCGGAGGGCAATGAGATAACAAAGAAGATAAATACCGAGCTTGTTATAAGCAAATCACCATCTGACGGATTCCTTTATCCCGTTTTCAGCAACAGAAGTACTGATGTCAACCATGTAATGTACTACACCAAGTCAAAAAGTGAA
Source organism: Oscillospiraceae bacterium (assembly GCA_016295545.1). Classification (GTDB taxonomy): domain Bacteria; phylum Bacillota; class Clostridia; order Oscillospirales; family Ruminococcaceae; genus Ruminococcus. Next base: position 892 of record JAEDLA010000231.1, read on the forward strand.
CCCAATATATCAATAGTTGAAGATGTGCTGGGCTGTACTTTTGTAATGTCTGCGGACAATGAAAAAGCAAGCTTCCAGAGCATACTCAAAGGCGTTGTAGGCGATGACCTTGACTATATGCTGATAAAAACTGTAAATGAGAAGATTCAGGAGGTAGTGGAGGAAAACAAGGACGAAACTGACTGTACTGTAATCGACAACACAAAGCTTAAAACTATTCTGGGAGATTCCGGAGTGCCGGAAGAACGACTTCAGATGCTTGAGCCTGTTTATGAAAAGACCTGCGGTGATGCTCCGCTGAAAGCAGCAAATCTTGTGGAGACAAAGACAGTGCTTACATCTCCGGGAATTACTGTGAATATAAAAGCTTCTGCCGCAGACAAGGTACGCACCAGTGTGGTGGACGGCAGACGCTGCCTGCTTATTGATATAGACGATCCCACAATTGAAATAAACGGACTTCCGGTGGCGCTGAATTAATGAAAGATAAATTTATTACAGTCGGAACTTTTCTGAAATGGCTTGTTATAGGCACAATTGCCGGTATTGTGGTAGGTCTGACAGGTACATTGTTTTATTATTGCTCCTCAGCGGCTGAATTTTTCAGAGAGCAGCACAGCTGGATAATTTTCTTCCTGCCCCTTGCCGGAGCTGCCATTGCTTACTTTTATAACGCACTGAATTACAGTCACGATAAGGGTACAAATCTTGTTCTCCTTGCAGTCCGTGACAATAAGGAAATGGGAATAAAGCACGCAGCCTGTATTTTCGTTGCTTCTGTTATTACTCATCTCTGCGGCGGTTCAAGCGGCAGGGAGGGAGCTTCGCTTCAGATAGGTGCAGCGGTAGGCTCTCAGGCAGGCAGGCTTATGAAGCTTGACGAGGACGATAAAAGAATAATGACAATGTGCTGCATGAGCGCAATGTTTTCTGCCGTTTTCGGAACTCCTGCAACTGCCGCAATTTTTTCCATGGAAGTTATAAGCGTCGGGATATTCTATTATTCTGCCATAGTGCCTTGTGTGGTGTCGGCTCTTATTTCACGGGGAATAGCCCTGTATTTCGGAGCACAGCGGCTGACAGTAAGCGTTGCTGTACCTGATACTACTCCGCTGAATTACATGAAAACAGCTGTTCTCGGAATCCTTTGTGCAGGACTCAGCATTATTTTCTGCCTTGCAATGGCATACGGATTAAAATATTTCAGAAAAATTAAAAATCACTATATCAGGGCAGCAGTGGGCGGCACAATAGTTGTTGTCCTTACACTTATTGCCGGAACATACGCATACAACGGAACAGGCGGAGCTATGATTGCCGCTGCATTTCAGCAGTCTCCTTTTGCCCTTGCTTTCCTTATTAAAATGCTTTTTACCGTAGTTACCCTTTGCTCCGGATTCAAGGGCGGAGAGATTTTTCCTGTGTTCTTTATAGGAGCTTCCTTTGGTAGTGCCCTGTCTCCGCTTCTTGGTATGGACTGCTCAATGGGAGCTGCTGTGGGTATGGCAGCTTTATTCTGCGGAGTTACCAACTGCCCTATTGCTTCGGTTCTTCTTTGTGTGGAGCTTTTCGGCAGCGAGGGAATACTGTTTTACGTCCTCGCCTGCGCTGTAAGCTATATGCTGTCTGGCTATAAGGGACTTTACAGTGAACAGAAAATACTTTACTCCAAAACAAAAACAAGGTATATAAACAAGCGTATTGGCGACAGAAAGTAATATAAAACGGCGAAGTCGAGGTGGAATTTTAAAGGGGGGATTCCCCCCTTTGGCAGAGGTGTCCGAGGGTGGACAGCCCCCCCTCAGTTTGCCCGGCGATAGTAAAGTATGTGTTATAAAAAACAGAAAATAAATGAAAGTGGTTATTACGGGCAAATATGAATTTTATGAACTTAGTTAATAAATCAGTTAGGAGCTATAAATTTGAAACTTCATTATGTTGATTTGGTGAGACTTTCATTACAGCAGAATGAGAAAGTAACAGCTAATGACATAAAAATAATCCGAAAGAAAAGTGGAAAAAAATCATTTAAAATCTGTTTTTCTATATTATCAATAATATTGATTATATTCATTCCTTATTATTGGATAACTGAAAAGGAAGTTCCACTTTTTTATATATTGTTTTTTTTGTTTTTATGTTTACCAATGACAATTGAATCCTATAAACAT
>JAEDLA010000232.1 GCA_016295545.1 Oscillospiraceae bacterium
TCTAACGAAAAATCTGACTGCGCATCTGTACGACAATAATTATGCGGTATTGCCTTAATTTTTATCGCCGGAATCGTCTTTTCCTGTAGCCGAATCCTTTTCGCTGTCTCCGGAATTTTTAGGAGCAGACTTTTCAGTGTCCAGCTTCTTCATTTTATAGACGAAAACTTCCAGTGATATGAGCACAGCTACAACTGCTCCTGCAATAAGAGCAACAATACCTGTTTTGCTGCCGCTGCTGCTGTCCTTTTCCTCTTTGTCAGCCGATTTTTTAGTGGTCTTTTCAGAATCAGACTTATCCTTTGAAGAATTACTGTCGTTGTAGGTCTTATTGTCGTTGGACTTTCCGTCACCGCCGTCATTGGAAACTCCTGCGGAAGCTCCTGTGCTGCCCGGTGTGATACCGCCGTTATTTTCGGCAGCAAAAGCTGTTATCCATGCAAGTGAGGCGTTCCAGTTGATAGTACATTCATTTACAGACCATGCTTCAATGTGGTCAAGGTAGCATTTCTGCGGAGCAATCTCACCCTTTTTCCAGCCTGAACCGTGAACCCAGGGGTCCTGCATTCCGGAGTTGGGACCGCCGGACATAACGCCGCAGGGAGCTTTCGGGAAAGCTTCATCAATCTGATTTGACCAGTAACGGTGGTGGGGATTTTCACAGGTGTGAGTGCCATAGCCTGTAACATAGGAGTAATCTACGGCATTTCTGCCAAGAATATAGTCGAGTCCTGAGATAACACCGTCAAGATATGTGCTGTCCTCCGAGAGCAGATATGCATAAGCCATAATCACTGAGTTGTCGGTTACAACAGAGTTTGAACCCCATATATAGCCTTTATCTGAGTCGCTGTAGCTGATTACACTCTGACCATAGGGCAGACCGTAGCCCTGACTGTTTTCAATCTCAATGTAGTGGTCGGAGGCGGCAAGAATATTTTCCTTTGCAGTTTCAACGTCCTTTGAGTCCACCTTATCGGGATTGAGGGCAATGCTCAAAGTACCCAGAGCGGCAGTGTGTCCCCAGTCAAAGCTGCCTATAGCTCCGACATTTTCGCCGCCGTCCATAGTAACAGGCAGCTGTAAGAAATAATCCGAATCCTTAGCGTCATCGTAATAGTCGTCATCACCGGTAGTAAGGTAAAGCTCACAGGCAGCCCAGTAAAATTCATCGGAAACATCATCATCACCGTAAGCACCGCCGCCTATTGCTTCATCAAGAGGAGCGTACATATCAGGGTGTTCCTTAGCTGCTTCATAGCAGTCCTCAGCAGCGTTGAGACATTTTTGGGCAAAGTCGTCGTCAATGCCTTTCCATAGACGTGCAGCCTGTGCCGCAGCAGCTGCAAGATTAAGAGTAGCAGCTGTTGACGGCGGCTTTACAATACGCTTCATTTCATCGTCAGCAGGAGCAATTCCGAGAGCAGTCCACTTTTCATCATGCGCCTTGTGGTAGACCATGTTTTTATATTCCCCGTCTGTGACTATCATTTTCAGCATCCATTCCATTTGCCAGCGTGCTTCATCAAGGAGGTCGGGATTGCCGTTGGAATTTTCAGGAATGCTCATTGTACCGTCAGCAAAAACATCATCATAGCCGTAACGGAGAGCTGTTTCGTACTGATTCTGCATAAGCCACAGGGAAAATCCGCCGTTTACCACATATTTACCGTGGTCGCCTGCGTCATACCAGCCTCCTGTAACATCAATAGTGCCGCTGCTTCCGGAATAACCCCATGTCTGTTCAATTTCAGCTGTATCAACAGGGTGACCGGCAGCACGGGCAAGAGCCTCCTTGTCTCCGGAGGTTATGTACTGACTTTCAATTTCAATACCGCTTCTGTTCTGATAGAAGTAGTTCAGAGCGTCGTAGAGCATACTTGAATAAATATCAGAGCCGCCTACTGTAAATTCACGGGATTTTGCTCCGTTTTCAGCTTCAATAAAGAAAGTGCCCTCCTCTTTGAAGTCGGAGAAATCGATAATATGAACTGTATCGCCGGAGTCCTCATCATATCCGAAATACTGGCTTGTGCCGGAATATACAATGTTTCCTGAGCTATCAAAAATGTCGAAGTCCATATCATTGCTGTCATCGCAGAGGAATGTAGCCTTTTTAGCTCTGTCGGTGAAGTAGCCTACCTGATTGGTGAGAATATCAGCTCTCTCCCAGACTTCAGGTTCGGGATAGTCGTTTTCATCGCTTGTCAGGTCGATAAGGGACATATTATCAAAGGTGATAACAGTTCCTGCCGGAAAACAGCCGCCGGGAGTATACTGACCGTCACCGCCGAGATGAAAAGCCCATTCAGCAACTTCAAGGGACTGACTTGCTGTAAAAGTCAGCTCAACCTTTTTTGTTTCGTTGGCGTTGATAGGCATGGGATCCCAGTTAGCGCCGAAATCTCCCTCGTTGGTAGACATATTGTGCCATATTTCCACATCACCGTCAAGATTTCCGATTTTGGTGTAGTATTTACCTGAGTTTGAAGCAGTTATCTCGTAGGAGACCTTATACTGGTGACCGGAGACGATTTTCAGTCCTCTGTGACGGAACTGGCAGTCCCACCTGTCCTCACCGCCGGCAGAAGCTCCGCCGGGATTGACAATAGTAATTTTATAAACTCCGTCATCTATTTCAAAGTCCATTTTGCCCGGTTCGGATTCGCAGACGTGCCAGGGCAGACCAACACCGTCATCGAAGTTTGTCTGTCCAAGCTGTTCTCCTGCAAAGGCGGGTGTGCTGATTACTTCATAAAAAGCAGGAGCAGCGGCAGAAGCTGCAATCACACAGGCAGCGGCAGCAGAAACTGCACGGCATTTCAGATTTTTATTTTTAGCCATTATAAATAATCCTCCGTAAACTTATATTTTCCTGGATTCCTATAATAACTTTAATACTTTTCCCAGATATTGTAAAGCGGATTACAGAAAGTTTACATTTGCTTATAGAAACTGCACAAAACCCCAGCTTTTTCAGGATTGCCAATGAGTAATATTTGCATAGAAATATACCTGCGGAATACTGGCAATAAT
>JAEDLA010000233.1 GCA_016295545.1 Oscillospiraceae bacterium
TACCATATTTCTGTGATTTTGAAAAGTGGCTTGTTTTTAAGTCTGCGGATTGAGGTATAAAATAATCATAATGCAAATCATGAGCAATTCAGCACAGCTTGCTTGATATTCTTCACTTGCTAAAAATCCGTGTGATATAGGCTTGAAATAATTATATGCATAATTGCGAAAAAGATTCATGAAAACATTCACCTTTATACAGAAGAAAAAGCCGGCTGCCGGAGAAGTTCCGGTTACCGGCAATTTCATCAGCTGAAAAATGATGCAGACGCAGCTTTTAAAGTTCAGCAAAAATTTTTGAACCGTTATATTTAATCCAGCGAATGAGAATTAATGACAGAGCAGTCATAAATAAAGCACACAAAATCAGGAAAAGCTCCGCAGAAACAAGCAAATGAACAGCGTAATAAAGAATTTCCATTAGAATAGTAAAGCCCCAGCCGGCAAATAATGTTATCAGAACGCCGAAGCTCTGCTTAACAGGAACAGTTTCATCGGTCCATTTCAGATTCGGCATTTTCAGATTGAGAAACAGTCCGAAACAGGCATTAAGCAGTACAAAAATAACAGGAAGAATCAGTATCATAACGGAAAAGAGCAATCCCGGCTGAACAGCTATTATCAGGCAAACCGAGCAAAAAACAGTAGGAATAACGGTAAGCATGAAATGCAGCTTTAATTTAGCCGCAAGCACTTTCCATGGGGAAACAGGCAAGACCTGTGCAAGCCAGAGATTTTTTCCCTCCAGTGAAACTGAGGGAGCAGTAATGTCGTTCATAGTTGTCATCACGCAGACTGAACCACAAAGTACAAGATAAATCAAATCCGAATACTGCGGAAATTTTCCGATAAATCCGGTCACAGTGCCCGACTTTATCAGTATAAAAATACCTGCAGCCGGCAGAAGAATCGTTCCAAGACCACAATTGAGCATATAAACAGCACTGGAAGTAAAACGTTTAAGTTCCTTGAAAAGAAAAGCTCCTTCGGGACTTCTCATTTTCATGGAAATCTTTTTCTGTCTTATTGCTGCTGACCTCTGACTGACAGCCATTTTCAGGAAAGTACGTGTCATAACAAAATATACAGCGGCAAAAATCGCAGTAATTATCAGTGCAGTCACCAGCAGTGATAAAATATTTCCCTCACCTGCACGTCCCATGCAATAAAGCGGAAAAGCAAATCCCCTCACCTTTTTTTCGATAGCCTGAGCATTTGCAAGAATACTCTGGAGAACGGAATACGCCTTGCTGTAGCAGAAATAATATACCCCGATAAAAACCAGTGAAGCTATAACTGTTCCAAAGCTTTTATTTTTCATTTTTGTGCTGATTTTTGCAACTACCCAGCCAAGAATACAGGAAAGGCTCAGAACAAAGACCGACAGCAGGAGCAAAAGGACAATATCGCAGAATACAGCCTTAAACACCCCACCAGTATCTAAGGACGCCTCTGTACAGTAGACGATAGTAGCTGGAATGAATACTATCATTTCATAAATCATTCCCCAGAACCATACTCCGAAAAGCCTTACTGCCAGTATGTAGGACGGAGGAATTGGCATTGACAGAAGCAGTTCATTATCCTTTGCAGTAAACAGGGTTGCGTAGGTATTGAAAACAGTTCCGAAAACTGCAAGCAGAATGGATATCAGTCCCATTAACGCAAAGTACAGCCAGCCTGCACCTGTGGACACAAGCGGCTTGCAAAGTATTTTTCCAACTCCGAAGAAAACTCCTCCGAGAAAGAAGAAAAGCAATATATACACCGCAATAAGCACGGCTATCCCTGACTTTGAGCGCTGTTTTCCGCTTTTTTTATCCTGTATCAGCCATAAATTAATTTCAAGCAGCTGTTTTTTAAAAAGTGCTTTCAGCATGATTCTCCCTCCAGTTCCAGGAAAACCTCCTCCAGTGATGTATCTCCCTTGACGCTTTCCATAGTTCCTGAGCGGATAAGTCTGCCCTGCTTGATAATAGCGACTTTATCGCAGAGCTTTTCTGCCACTTCAAGAACATGAGTAGAGAAGAAAATTGCCCCTCCCCTTTCACACAGCTCTTTCATCATTTCCTTTAAAATATGTGAAGCTTTCGGATCAAGACCAACAAAAGGCTCGTCCATTATGATAAGCTTCGGCTCGTGAAGCCATGCGGCAATAATAGCCAGTTTCTGCTTCATACCGTGAGAATAGCCGGAAATAAGCTGTGAAAGGTCTTTAGTAAGCTCGAATTCCTCCGCATATTTTTCAATGCGCTGATTACGCAGCTTCTCGTCAACTCTGAAAATATCTGCAATAAAATTAAGGAACTGATAACCGGTCATAAACTCGTACAAATCAGGATTGTCAGGAATATACGCAATATTTTTCTTACATTCCACAGGCTCGTTTTTCACCGATTTTCCGTCTATTAAAATCTCTCCCTGGTCAAATTTCATTATACCGCAGCAGGCTTTGAGCGTAGTTGTTTTGCCTGCGCCGTTGTGTCCGATAAAGCCGTAAATTTCTCCCGGCTGAATATGCAGGGAAAGATTATCTACGGCAACCTTGTTATCAAATTTTTTTGTAAAATCAGTGATTTTCAGCATAAAAAATCCTCCTTAGAGCTGAGTTTTATTAAATCAGCGATTATAATCCAAATGCAGCAGTGCTATAAGCTTTAATGAACAGGTTTGACCTGTTATTACTTTGGCAGTCTAATATTGATAATTACTTTGTCGGGCAAGCCGAGAGGAGTAATGTTGAAGTGTCCGTAAAGCTTCGCTGCGCTTGCTTTACTGCTTTGTCAGGGGGACTCCGCTCCCAACGGTCGCCCGTACCCTCTGTCACTTCGTGACATCTCCCTACACAGTAGGGAGTCACCCCTCGTTCACCCCCTGCCAAGGGGCGTGGGAGCAATCTGCGTGTTAACAAGCTACAGCAGAGCTTCGTCATCATCTGCAAAAGTTCCTTTAAGCTCAGGAGCAAAAAAATCAATACCGTTTAATACTAATTCCATATCGTTCTGTTGAAAAAGTTGTCTGATAGCGTTTCGTC
>JAEDLA010000234.1 GCA_016295545.1 Oscillospiraceae bacterium
TCCAAGCTTCATTATAATTTACCTTTCGTTATGTATTTTGTTGATATAGTAACAGCTGATTTTAAAAATATTCCTCTGTCTGCTGAAAAAGTCTGACAGGGAAAAGAAACGCCCTCTCTTGCAGGGCGTTAGTCCCTCTATCTGTTTGTATAGGAGATTTTCTTCTCATTTACCACAGAATTTACAGTTGAATTCTGAATCTGCAAATCTCCGTCCTTTGAACCTATGTCAAGAGGATTTGCGGCAAGCATGGTAATGTTAATCTTAGAATCAATGACCGTAACATTGCCTGAGCCGTAAATATCGCCTATTCCAGCAGTTTCGTCACCCTCTGAATCAATGGATATTTCAGCGTCCTTTATTTTCATATTGACGCTGCCGTTGATTGCGCCGATGCAGGCATTTTTTGCTGAACGCATTTTAATGCTCAGTCTGCCTTTTTTGATTATGACGCTGCCCTCACCGTCGGAGAGTGCTCCTATTCCCACAGCCTGCGCTCCGGAGCAGAGCATATTTATATCTGCCATAGATGTGACAGAAGCAATGCCTTTCCAGCTTCCGATACCGGCAACCTTGATTCCCGAAACAGTCATATCAAGACTGCAGTCCTCAGCAATGTCGATTATGCTGTCGCCGTTGAAGCTTCCCACAGCAAGACCGTTATGTGAGTACATGGAGATATTGATTTTGCCGGATACAAGGTTTATTTCCGATTCTCCGTCATTGTAGCCGCCGCCGATACAGAGGGTGTCATCACTGTTGCAGATAATTTCAAGAGTACCGGTCATATTGACTGTAATATCGCCGTAGCTGTGCTCAAAGTCATTGCCGATACCGATTCCGTAGGAGGCATAGCAGTCAATAGTCAGGTTGCCTCCGCCGGTCACTTCAATCTGCGAACCCATAGGAACATAGATTCCGGAATAATTGAGCTTATTGTTATTTTTGAGCTTCAGCACAAGACGGGCATATTCGCCAACTGAAATTGTAGGCTTGCTGTTTCCGCTTATAATGTTGACATTTTTCAAGGTAAGCTCACAGCTGTGATTATCCATAATTGCAATATTCATTTTCACCGGCTTGTCAGGATCGCCAACAATTGTAAGCTGGCTCTGATAAACATGAATATCGGTATATTTTTCAAGAGCAAGCTTCAGCAGGTCGATTTCCTTGTCGTGATTGGCGGTGTAAATCTTTCTTACGCCGTCCGGACGTGCTTCAAGATTAGTGCGGATAATCTCGTCCTTGATATCGGCGGAGATGCTGTCAAGCATCAGCGGCTTCGGCTTTGAGGTATAATAACCCTGAATCAGGTCTACGCCAAGCCTGATAACAGTTTTCATCTCCTGAAGCGTCTCAACGCCCTCTGCAAGGGAAGTAAGCTGATTCTCGTGGCAGAACTCAATTATAGATGTAACAAGCTGCTGCTTTTTCAGATCGTTGTTAATGTCGCTGATAAGAGAACGGTCGATTTTGATATAGTCCGGTCTGTAGTTGAGGATACTTGAGCTGTTGGAGTAACCTGTACCGTAGTCGTCGATAGCAAGCTTTGAACGCATAAAGCCGCAGCGCTTCTTGATTATTTCAAGGCTTTCCGAAGTAGCCGCACTATGCTCCACGATTTCAATAACGGTTTTTTCAAGAAGCTCACCGTAGGTAATATAAAGCTCGTTGAAGTCCTCGTCAGTCAGCAGTGCAACAGGCAGACAGTTGATAAAAAGCTTTCTGCCGGCAAAAATCTGCTGATTGTCGCTGATAAGCTTCATTGTGTTGAAAAGCGTCATTTTTTCAACTGCATAGAGATTATTCTGCGATTCCGCAATTTTGAGTATCTGAATCGGCGTCATATTTATGTCGGAGGGCGTCCGCATAAGTGCCTCGTATGCAATTATCTCGCCGGTCTGTGACTCAACAATTGGCTGAAAGTGATATGTAAGCAGGTTATCCTGAACGATTCGTGAGAATATCTGGGCGTGTTTGTAGGAGTCCTTTTCACGAATATAATTTTCCATTGAGAACCAGTTTGTAACGTGACGCATATCGGATCTTGCCTCAAACAGCGCAAATTCAGAGTAATTTACCAGCATATTGAAGTCGGAGGCTTCGTCCGGATAGCAGGCACAGCCAATGGACAGGCTGAGGGAGCTTTTATCGGAAATATCGATAATCTCACCGAAATCGTCGGTCATAACGCATTTCTGAACAGCTTCGTCCATGCTGTTGAGGATATTGTACACGGTCATTTTGTCGCAGTCGTAGAAGAAAGCGCATATCTCGTAATTTGATTTTGAACTGATTATGACCTTTTCGCTCTCAAAATTTTTCAGTGCTTCCGCAACAGAGGTTATACAGCTGTTGGTATTGTCCACCGTGAGAAAGGTTCCCAGCTTGTCAATGCCGTTGATGTACATTGTTGCAAGGAAGCATTTTTCCGCAGTGGGCATAAGCTTTTTGACCTTCTGCGAGAATGAGGGATAGGAGGGGAGACGTGTTATGGGATCATACTCCACGAAATTAATATTATTTTTTGTCTCAGTAATCTGACGTGTGTAGTCCTGAACGAAGCCAAGCCACTCATCACTGCTTTCAAAAATATTCATTTTAATATATTTGGAGGAGTGCTGGTCAGATAATTTGTACAGGTGCTTCTGTCCCTCAACGGGGTTTTTGGAGATTTTCTCCAGCAGATTAAAAAATTCAAATTCATTTATTTTGTCTCTTGAGCAGGAGAGCATACGGCGTGCAACAGGGTCAAGGTAGGCAGCCTTTTCCTTTGCAATGTACATAAAAGCACCGATATTACCCATAAACTGCTGAAACAGCTGCCAGTCACGGCTAAGACCGGGCGGTTTTTTCTCAAAGTTAAAAATACTCATAAAGACTCCATAGACCGCATGGAAATATGCGGTTTCTGCAATTACGGCGTGCAGTGTGCCGGATTTTTTCAGGTGACCTTATTAATTAAAGCAATAAAATATGCAATCCCGGTAATGGCAAATACAAGTACTACC
>JAEDLA010000235.1 GCA_016295545.1 Oscillospiraceae bacterium
CTTCTTGACAGCTATGACTGCGGAAAAATGCGGCTTTATCCCGATCCTGACTCAACAGTGCTGGTAAATGCAATTGCAGAGCGTTACCATCTGAAGCCATCACAGGTTTTTGTGGGAGTCGGCTCGGACGATGTTCTTTCAATAGCATTCCTGACTTTTTTCAATTCGGATAAGCCGGTGCTTTTCCCTGATATTACATACTCGTTCTATGACGTATGGGCAGATGTTTACAGAATTCCCTATGAACAGATTCCCCTTACTGAGGATTTCAGAATTGCTCCGGAGGACTACAAAAAAGAAAACGGCGGAATAATTTTCCCTAATCCCAATGCTCCTACAGGCTGTCAGGAAAGCCTTGAAATGATTGAGGATATTGTACGTTACAATCCTGATTCCGTTGTGATTGTCGATGAAGCCTATGTCGATTTCGGTGCGGAAAGTGCCCTTTCCCTTACGGAGAAGTATGAAAATCTTCTTGTTGTCCAGACCTTTTCAAAGTCACGTTCAATGGCAGGTATGAGAATAGGCTACGCAATGGGAAATGAAAAGCTTATTAAATACATGAATGATGTGAAATTCTCCATAAATTCCTACACTATGACTCCCCTTACTCAGATATGCGGAGCAGCCGCTGTAAAGGATGAGGAATATTTCCGGGCTACCGTTGGTAAAATTACTGAGACAAGGGAGTACAGCAAGAAAAAGCTGACTGAGCTTGGATTCACTTTTCCCGATTCAAAGAGCAATTTCATATTCGCAAGCCACAAAACAAAGGCAGCAGGGGAGATATTTAATGCCCTGAAAGAGCGTAAAATATTTGTCCGCTATTTCAACAAGCCGAGAATTAACAATTACCTTAGAATAACTGTGGGAACACGGGAGGAAATGGACGCTCTCTTTGCCGCATTGGAGGAGATTCTGAAATGAACGGAGCAGGAACAGGCGAAGTAAGCCGCATTACAAAGGAAACTGAAATCAACATAAAAGTTGAGCTTGATAACAAAGGAAAAGCCAATATATCCACAGGAATAGGCTTTTTTGATCATATGCTCACCGCCCTTTCCGTACACAGCGGAATAAGTATGAGCATTCATGTAAAGGGAGATCTGCACGTTGACGGTCACCATACTGTTGAGGATACAGGAATCGCACTGGGACAGGCTCTTGCAATTGCGCTGGGTGATAAATCAGGCATTGCACGTTACGGAACAGCATATATTCCAATGGACGAATCACTTGCATTTACAAGCCTTGATATAAGCAACAGACCGTTTCTCGTGTTCAACGCTGAATTCGTAAACCAGAGCTGCGGCGGATATGACCTTTGCCTTACGGAGGAATTTTTCCGTGCCTTTGCCTATAATGCCGGAATCACTCTCCATATAAATTTACTTTACGGCAGCAATGATCATCATAAATGCGAAGCAATATATAAATCAGCAGCTCATGCTTTAAAGCAGGCTGTTGTCCTGACAGAAAACGGTAAAACACTTTCTACGAAGGGAGTTTTGTAAATGATAGCGATTATTGACTACGGCGCAGGAAATATTTTCAGCGTAAAAAATGCACTGGATTATCTTGGCTTTGAAAGTGCCCTTGTGTGTGACAAGGAGTCGGTAAAATCGGCTGACGCACTTATTCTTCCGGGAGTCGGAGCTTTTCCGGCTGCCATGAAAATGCTCAGCGATACCGGACTGGTGGATACGATCAGGGAGGAGGCTGCAAAAAAGCCGTTTCTTGGCATCTGTCTCGGAATGCAGCTTATCTTTGAAAAGGGCTATGAGTTTGAGGAATGTGACGGACTGGGACTTATTAAGGGTTCTGTCCGCAAAATGGAAGCTCCGGAGCTTATAATCCCTCACATGGGCTGGAATAAGCTGGAGGTGCTTAATCCGTGCAGGCTTCTTGAGGGACTTGGTGACAATGAGTATGTTTACTTTGTTCACTCTTATAAGGCTGAGTGCGCAGACGAGGATATTTCTGCCTATTGTGAATATGCCGGCAGAGTTCCGGCGCTTGTACATGACGGAAAATATGTCTACGGAGCACAGTTCCACCCCGAAAAAAGCGGTAAAACGGGACTGAAAATACTGGAGAATTTCGGAGGACTTGTAAAATGATAATATTTCCGGCAATAGATATAAAGGACGGAAACTGCGTAAGGCTTTTCAAGGGCGATTTCAGTACAGTTGAGAAAGTGGCTTCTGATTATCTTGAAACTGCACAGAGCTTTGAAGCTGCCGGAGCTAAGTGGATTCACATGGTGGACCTTGACGGCGCAAAAGAGGGCAGACCGGTGAACACGAAAATTTATACCGATGTTGCGGAGAAAACTAATCTTAAGGTTGAACTGGGCGGCGGTATAAGAAGTCTTGAAACGATTCAGGAATACCTTGATATGGGAATTTCAAGAGTAATACTCGGTTCTGTGGCACTGAAAAATCCGAAGCTTGTAAGAGATGCCGTTGAAAAGTTCGGAAGCGAAAAAATTGCAGTAGGCATTGACGCAGTAAACGGTATGGTTGCAACGGAGGGGTGGCTCGATACTTCCAATGTTAATTATATTGACCTCGCCAATGAAATGATTTCTGCCGGAGTGAAATATTTTATATTCACTGATATTTCAAAGGACGGCACTCTTTCCGGAGTAAACAAAGAGCAGTTAAAGGCTCTTGCGGACGCTACAAGCGGAAAGTGCTGCATCACAGCAAGCGGCGGAGTGCATACAATGGCTGATATTATCGCCTGCAAGGAAATGGGACTTTACGGCACTATCTGCGGTAAATCAATATATAAGGGTACTCTTAATCTGAAAGAGGCTGTTGAATATTCTGAAATATAAATCAGAATTTGATGAGGTAGTTTTATGAGCCGTACATATTCGATAGATTTAAATAGCAAAAACATTATAAAAGATATAACATTAAAAGATTTGCTAAACGCTTTAAAAGAACTAAATGAATTTGATATCACAAAAATTGATTTGAATGAATTAAAAATATTCAATAA
>JAEDLA010000236.1 GCA_016295545.1 Oscillospiraceae bacterium
AAAAGGAGTTTTTTAAATGAAAGTTTACGAAGGAAATCTTATCCCCAAAGAAATACGCATCGGTATCGTATGCGCACGATTCAATGAATTTATTACCTCAAAGCTTCTTGCAGGCGCTGTTGACGGACTTCGCCGCCATGATGTTGACGACGACTCCATAGACGTTGCATGGGTTCCGGGTGCATTTGAGATACCTCTTATTGCCCAGAAAATGGCTAAAAGCGGCAAATATGACGCTGTTATCTGTCTCGGCGCTGTAATCAGAGGAAGCACCTCCCACTACGACTACGTTTGCAGTGAGGTTTCAAAGGGCGTGGCTAATGTTTCACTGAACAGCGATATTCCTGTAATGTTCGGAGTTCTCACTACGGACAATATTGAACAGGCTATTGAACGTGCCGGAACAAAAGCCGGAAACAAGGGATATGACTGTGCTCTCGGCGCTATTGAGATGATCAATCTTATTCACGAGATCGAAAGCTGACAGACTATGACTAATCTTGTTTTTGATTATGACGGAACTATCCACAACTGCCTGAAAATTTACAAGCCAGCCTTTCTCAAAGCCTGTCAGTGGCTGAAAGCTCACGGATATCCGGTAAAGGACAGCTACTCCGACAGTGAGATAGGCTACTGGCTTGGCTTTACAAGCACTGATATGTGGGCAATGTTTCAGCCGGAGCTGCCTGCAGACCAGCGTGACTGCTGCCGTCATATTATCGGAGAATCTATGGCTGAGGAATTAAAAAAAGGTAATGCAGAGCTTTTTCCCGGTGCGGAGAAAGCTCTTGCAGAACTGAAAAATGACGGCTATAAGCTGATTTTCCTCAGCAACTGCCGTATCAGGTATCAGCAGAGGCATACTGAAAACTTCGGACTTGACAGGTGGTTTGACGCTTTCTATAACGCTGAGGAATACGGCTTTATCCCGAAGCATGAGATTTTCAGACAACAGGTGAAAAAAGAATGGCAGGGAGATTTTATCGTTATCGGCGACCGCTTTCACGACATAGAAACTGCCGTTCTGAACGAAGTAAAGTCAATCGGCTGCGGCTATGGCTATGGTTCTCCCGATGAGCTTGAAAAGGCTGATATTATTATCGGCTCTGTTACTGAGATTCCCGAAGCCGTGAGAAAACTGAGAGGAAATATATGATAAAGAAAAAAATAACAGCTCTTGTTCTGGCGGCAGCTCTCCCCTTTTCCGTTTATGGCTGTTCCACTGAAAAGTGGATAGTTCAGGAGGAATCGGAAAGCTCTGCTTCGGAAGCTTCTGAGGATTCCGATTCTGATGACAGATTTGTTTCAGTGGAGCTTGATACTGTTAAGGAGCATATCAATGAAATGCTGGAAAATTCAGAAATATCCGGCAATTCCAAAAAGCTCGAAAAGAATATAGATACTCTTCTTTCTGATTATGACCATATTTCCGAGGAGCTCACCTATCTTACCATTGACTATTACAAGAACTGGGACGATGAAAAGGCTGAGGAAAAATACGACCAGTGCTATGAAAAATACTATGTTGCCGGAGCGCTTTTACGCTATGGCTTCACCAACTGCTATGCCGTTGATGAATATGCCAAGCTTTTTGCTCCCTATGCTGAGCCTGAGGACGTGGATTACTATACCAACCGGGCAATGTCAATGGAGCGAATTGAAGGCTATACACGGGTTGATTACAGTATTTCCGACAGCTATCTTGACGAATATTACGACATTGTCAATGATACGAAGAAAAAGGACAGTGAGAAGAATATTGCGGCTGCTGAGCTGTACCTTGATATTCTCTCCACTTACAGTGCCGACACCCTTTACGATTATTATGACCGTGACTACTCTCCGGAGGATATTTTTGCCCTGAGCGGCGTTATACGAAGCGAGCTTACTCCAGTTACAGAAAATATTATGGATATACTCAGTAAAATACCTGAATATGAGGAGCTTTACAATGCTCCGGACAGGCGTTCAAATGTTTTTGAGCTTATCAGCTGGTATGCCAGCGATATTTCCTATGACATCGGAATTGCCGCCGAGGAGCTTTATGACAATAAGAATTACACTATCGGCAAGGGCGACAACAGCTACAATGTTCCGCTGACTATTGGTCTGCCTGTGAAAAACAGTGCCGTTATCTACACCTATAACTATGGTGACTGCCTTGACTTTTCAGACGCTGTTCACGAATTCGGGCATTACTACGCTCTTTGTCAGGACGATACTCCTGCTTTCCTCGAATACAATAATATCGATATTGCGGAGATACAGTCTCAGGGTATGGAGGCACTGTTTATGGAGCAGTTTGACAGCATTTTCAGTAACAAAGCTGATGCAATGCGGCTAACCATGCTTTACGATATGCTGAACGCTGTTTTAAGCGGCTTTACTATCGGCGAATTTGAGTACAATGTTCTGAAAAATATCGATACCATGACACCTGATGACGTTATAGACTACTATAACTCCCTTACTGAGAATTACGATACAGAAGCTCCTTTCTATTCATTCTCACACATTTTTGAGCAGCCCGGCTACTACATAAGCTATGGCGTTTCTGCTCTTGCGGCTCTCAATATCTGGGAGACTTCTCTCGATGACTACGGAAAAGCTGTTGAAATGTACGAGAACATTGCTTCAATAAGCTGTAACTCAGGAGAATATCAGTTCCGGACGGCTCTTTCCGAAAGCGGATTCAGTGACGTTCTCTCTGAGGACTACATAAAGCAGCTAAACACAAAGCTTGCCGGATTTATTGAACAATAACGGACTTTTTTTCATCAGGTTGATGTGGGATTAATATTAATACTGTTCAAGCCTGCCTGCATAAAATATATTGATGTGCTGCTGCACTGTCAATAAAGGTCACCTCTAAAAATCATAGCACTCATGTTATAACTTGGACAATTAAATATCGATAATTACTTCGTCGGTCAAGCCGAGGGAAGCAGTGCTGAAGTGTCCGTAAATCATCGCTGCGCTTGATTTACTGCTTTGTTAGG
>JAEDLA010000237.1 GCA_016295545.1 Oscillospiraceae bacterium
TCCTTCGACACACGCCCCTCAAACGTGCCTGTCTGCCTATTCCAGCACACTCGCAAGTACTTTAATATTATACAGCAAGAAAAATGAAAAGTCAAGCCTTTCGGAGATATTTTTTTATTTTAAATAAATAAAGCTACCTTTTCAGCATGATTCGTCAGAATACACAAGCTGCAAATGACGGAAAACAGGGAAGATTAATACAATAAAGGTAAATAAATAATAAATCTGAGCATGAAACTGTTGATAAATGATGTTAATTATCACGATTTTAACAAATCTGATAAAAAAACAGATATTTCGACAAAAAATACTAATTTTGCCGCTTGTCTATTAAGTGGATTTGTGGTAGAATTACCTTGAAGAAATATAAAACTGATACAACATAAACCAGATGAGAATATTTGTCAGCAGAATGAATAAGGAGGAGATTAAATGAACAACAATCAGATTAAAGTGCTGATAGGAGATGACACAGCTGAGTACGGCGTAAAAATTGCTTCCAGGCTTCGTGAAAGCGGAATGTATGCCTATACACGGCGGAAAGACGGAAACGTTGTTTTCGATTCTGTGGTAAATGACAGTCCGGACGTAGTTGTGGCTGACCTTACCATGCCTAATCTTGACGCAATAGCAATGATAAAGAAGCTGAAAGAGATGTCTGTAGAGGGAACGGAATTTATCGTTACATCTGTTATCGGCAACAGCTTCATCGAGCGTCAGGTTATTGAAGCCGGTGCGGCTTGTTTTATGGTTCAGCCGGTTGATTATAATAGTTTATGTTCAATAATCAAGTCAGTAGTACGTAAAAATGTTACGGAGGAGTGTACTGACCTTGAAATTATCGTAACGAATATTATACATCAGCTTGGAGTGCCGGCGCATATCAAGGGGTATCACTATCTGCGTACTGCAATACTTGAATCGGTGAAAAATGCCGGTTTAATGGAATGTGTGACAAAGAGGCTTTATCCCTCGGTGGCGGAGAAGTACAATACTACCTCGTCAAGGGTGGAGAGAGCTATACGTCATGCTATCGGTATTGCATGGGACAGGGGAGATTCTCAGGTGCTGTCCTCGTTCTTCGGCTGTACAGTTGACACCTATCGTGGCAAGCCTACAAATTCCGAGTTTATTGCACTTGTTACGGACAAGCTTCGTCTTCAGTATAAGAGTGCTCTGAAAAAGTCGGAAGATGCTGCACAGCCGGAATATGTGTAGACAGGAATAGAATAATGCAAAAGAACCTGTACCGTCAGAGTATCATGCGCTTTTATAACAAAACTGCTTTGCTGCGGAAAATGTCAGTCCATAGAGCAGTTCTGTATAAAAGGCTTATCCTGACAGTACAGGTTTTTTGAGCTGTTTCAGGATTACTGAAATTCATTGCAAAGTTTGTTTATCTGTTCAGTAAGACGGCGCAGTTCGGAATTTGCTCTGCCGCTGTTATTTTTGATAAGCTGAGCAAGTCTGTCAGAAGCTGCAAGCAGGTCGTTGTAGTAAACGTTGCTGCTGACGGCTTTTTTCTTTTTGGGTATGAGGACTGGTTCTGCGTCAATGGTGATTTCGCCGGAAGCAATATCAAATTCAGCGCCGCTGAAAGGTGCGTAAGCATCAGCACCAAGCTCATCTTTTAAACGCTGAGTGAAGCTGTCGGCTGAGGGTGCATCGCCGTGAATTATGAAAAATTTCTTCGGATTTTTAAAATTTCCTGCCCATTGGAGCAGTCCGTTAACGTCGGCGTGACCGCTTACACCGGGAAGCTGACGTATTTCCGCCGCAACATTTACTGTTTCGCCGAAAAGCTTGACTTTCTGAGCGCCCTCCACAAGGCTTCTGCCAAGAGTGTTATACGCCTGATAGCCTACAAAAAGAATAGTATTTTCAGGTTTCCACAGGTTATGTTTGAGGTGATGCTTTATACGTCCGGCTTCGCACATTCCGCTTGCGGAGATAATGACCTTCGGGCGGCTGTCGTTGTTGATAAGACGTGACTCGTCGGTAGAAACTGCCCTTATAAGCCCGTCGAAGCTGATAGGATTAATGCCCTTTCTGACAAATTCAAGAGCGTCCTCATCGTAACAGCTTTCACGGTTGTTGATAAAAATGTCGGTAGCTTCATTGGCAAGGGGACTGTCCATATAAACAGGGAAGTTATCATGCCCTTTTATAAGTCCCTCAGCCTTTATCTGACGTATAAAATAGAGCATTTCCTGAGTTCTGCCCACTGCAAATGAGGGAATTATAACGCTGCCGCCTCTGTCAAAGGTGGTCTGGAGTGTACCGGCAAGAGCGTCAACATAATTCTGCGGTTTGTTGTGAGTTCTGTTGCCGTAGGTTGACTCCATAATAACGTAATCAGACTCAAAGACAGGCTGGGGATCACGAATGAGAGGTTGGTCGGTATTGCCTATATCTCCGGAGAAAGTCAGCTTTCTTGTAATACCGTTTTCAGTAAGCGTGAGAATAATGCTTGAAGAACCGAGGAGGTGTCCGGCGTCACGGAAAAGCACGGAAATACCCGGACTTATCTCAAATTCCTTTTCATACTCATGGGGCACAAAGAGACTGATTGCACCCATAGCGTCATCTGTTGTGTAAAGGGGCTGATATTCCTCCTCTCCACGTCTTTTTGCCTTTCTGCTGCGCCATTCTGACTCAAATTCCTGAATGTGGGCGCTGTCAAGGAGCATAACGCTGCAAAGATTAGCCGTTGCTGCGGTTGAGTGTATCTCACCTGTGAAGCCTCCCGCAAAAAGCAGCGGAAGAAGTCCTGAATGGTCGATATGTGCGTGAGTAAGCAGTACAAAGTCGATATTTCCGGGAGCTGTGGGTACAGGAACATTTTCATAAATATCCTCGCCCTGCTGCATACCGAAGTCTATAAGAAATTTTTTTCCGCACGCCTCAATATAGGTACAGCTGCCTGTAACCTCATGAGTTGCGCCGATAAAGGTCATTTTCATAAGCTGCTCCATTCTCCGCTGATAATAT
>JAEDLA010000238.1 GCA_016295545.1 Oscillospiraceae bacterium
TGAACAATAATTATGCTATCGGAGTATTCGATTCGGGAATGGGCGGACTTACATCTGTCAAGGAACTTAATGAACTGCTCCCCGGAGAGGACATAATTTATTTCGGAGATACCGCAAGAATACCTTACGGCAGCAGAAGCCGTGAAACTGTTTTAAGATATGCAAGGGAGGACGTTGCATTTCTTCTGAAGCATAAAATAAAAATGATAATTGCCGCCTGCGGCACTGTAAGCTCTGTTATCGGCTCTGAACCGCTTGTTGACAATATGCCCTTTACCGGAGTACTTCTTCCGGCGGCACAGGCTGCCTGCGCTGCAACAAAAACCGGAAAAATCGGCGTTATCGGTACTCCTGCGACCATACGCAGCGGCAGCTTCGGAAAGGCTATAAAGGCGATAATGCCCCATGCAAAGGTGATAGGCAATGCCTGTCCGCTGTTTGTACACCTTGTTGAAAACGGCTATACTGCAAGGGACTGCCAGATAACAAGGCTTGCCGCTGAGGAGTATCTCACTCCTATTAAAGCGGAGGGGGTTGACACGCTTATTCTTGGCTGTACCCATTATCCGGTCATAAAGGATATAATCGCAGACATCATGGGGGAGGGCGTAAAGCTTATTTCTCCGGGCGCAGAGGCTGCAAAATATGCACAGAGCTGTCTTATGTCGGCTGATATGCTCAACGAAGAGGGACACGTCGGAAAGAATACCTTCTATGTAAGCGACAGCAGAGAGCTTTTTGAAGAAAACGCTAAGCACTTCCTTGAACATCCGGTAAGCGGAGAAGTGTTCAGCTGTAATTTAGGAGAATAAAATTTGGAATCTGAAAATTATGTAATAGAAATGAAAAGCATTCAGTCCATTTATAATGACAGGACTGAAACGGAACTTGTAACTGCCGGAAAGTTCAGACGCAGTGATGACAAGTTTCTGATAAGCTATCTTGATTCTGAGGCGACCGGATTTGAAGGCTCTGAAACTGAAATTACCGTCACCGGAAACAAACTTGCCTCTATTATAAGAAGGGGCAGCTCAAGTTCAGACCTTGTAATTGAGCCGGGGAAAAGGCACCACTGCCATTACTCAACACCATACGGTGATATGGTTATCGGAATTTACACTCACACTATTGAAAATAAGCTAAACGAAAACGGCGGCAGCTTATACATGAAATATACAATCGACATTAACACAAGCTATATGTCGGACAATGAAATAATAATGAATATCAAGGAGGCACCGCATATCAGCGGCTGACATCTGTACAGCAATAATGCGGTGCTGACTTAAAAAGCACAGAAAGGCTGGTTTAACCAATGGCAGACTTATTAAAGCTTGCATCATCACAGGCAAGGGAAATAATCCTTGATTCCTTAGGCAGACTTGTTGCTCTGGGAAAGGCTCCGGCAGAACCTCTTCCGGATTTTATCATTGAAATTCCTGCTGACAAGAGCCACGGCGATTTTGCTGCAAATGCGGCAATGGTCATGGCAAAGGCTTTCAGACTTGCACCAAGAAAAATTGCAGAGCTTATCTGCGAAGAAGCTGTACTTGACGGTACATACTTTGAAAGAATGGAAATTGCAGGTCCGGGATTTATCAACTTTTTCCTCTCGAAAAAATGGTTCTCAGCAGTTGCGGACACTGTTATATGCGAGGGCGACGGTTACGGCAGGACAAATACAGGCGCAGGAAAAAGAGTTCTTGTGGAATTCGTTTCCGCTAACCCGACAGGTCCTATGCATATCGGAAACGCAAGAGGCGGAGCGATAGGCGACGGTCTTGCAGAGATTCTTGACTGGGCAGGCTACAATGTTGAGAGAGAATTTTATGTAAATGACGCCGGCAATCAGATAGAAAAATTCGGTAAGTCACTCGACCTCAGATATATGCAGCTTTGCAGCAGGGACGGACTTGCTGTCATGGCGAAATCCGGCAATGAAACTGAAAAGATATGCGAGGCGATCTATAATGATTCCGAAACATTCCCTATGCCGGAGGACGTTTACCTCGGAATGGACATTATTGCCCATGCGCACAATTTCTTTGAGGAACACGGTGCGGCTCTTGCAAAACAGCCGGAAGAGGAGCGCAGGAAACAGCTTGTTGCATACGCTCTCCCTAAAAATATTGACGGACTTGAAAAAGACCTGGGCAAATACCGTATCACTTATGATACATGGTTCCGTGAAAGTACTCTCCACAATGACGGCTCTGTAAAGAAAATCGTTGAAATGCTGACTGAAAGAGGATACACCTACGAAAAAGAGGGTGCGATATGGTTCAAGTCCTCTGAACTCGGGGACGAAAAGGACAGAGTTCTTGTCCGTGCAAACGGGATCCCGACTTACTTCGTTCCGGACATTGCCTACCACTACAACAAGCTTGTAACAAGAGGTTTTGACAAGGCGATTGATATTTTCGGTGCAGACCACCACGGCTATATCCCGAGAATGAAAGCCGCCCTTACTGCTCTCGGCGTAGATGCGGACAGGCTTGACATTGTTATCATGCAGATGGTAAATCTCGTGAAGGACGGAGAAAAGTACAAGCTTTCAAAGCGCTCCGGAAAGGCTATCACGCTTTCAACTTTACTTGATGAAATTCCGATAGACGCTGCAAGATTTTTCTTCAATTACCGTGAGCCGAATTCACATTTTGACTTTGACCTCGACCTTGCAGTTGAAAAATCTTCCCAGAATCCGGTGTTCTATGTTCAGTATGCTCATGCAAGAATATGCAGTCTTATTACTGCTCTGAAAGTTTCCGGATATGATGTTGAGTCCTACAATGCGGACGAGCTTGACATTCTGGACAAGCCGCAGGAAATCGAGCTGATACGCCATCTTGCGTCACTTCCGGAGGTTATCGACAGTGCCGCAAAGACTTATGACCCGTCTAAAATTACCAAATACGCAGTTGAGCTTGCAACACTTTTCCACAAGTTCTATGACGCCTGCAGCGTGAAAAATGCTGAAA
>JAEDLA010000239.1 GCA_016295545.1 Oscillospiraceae bacterium
CCGGAGGTATGGAGGTATATTTAATGACGGATTCTGAATATATGCATGAAGCTCTCAGGCTTGCAGAAAAGGGCATGGGCTTCGTGAATCCAAATCCTATGGTGGGAGCTGTTATTGTCAAGGACGGCAGAATCATCGGAAAAGGCTGGCACAGACAGTACGGCGGACTTCATGCCGAAAGAAATGCTTTCGCCGACTGTACCGAGGACTGCACCGGTGCTTCACTGTATGTCACTCTTGAACCATGCTGTCATCACGGCAAAACTCCGCCGTGTACAGAAGCTGTAATTGAGCACAGAATCGGACGTGTTATTATTGGCTCAGCCGATCCCAATCCTCTTGTTGCCGGAAAGGGAGTTAAAATTCTCCGTGAGCACGGCATTGAGGTCACAGAGGGAGTTCTGAAAGAGGAATGTGACAGTCTCAACGAGATATTCATGCACTATATAACGGCGAATACGCCCTTTGTCACCATGAAATACGCCATGACTATGGACGGAAAAATTGCCTGCTATACGGGCGAATCAAAGTGGATAACAGGAGAAGCCGCACGACGTCAGGTACAGCTTGACCGGTTAAGGCACTCCGCAATTATGGTGGGTGTGGGAACAGTTATTGCTGATGATCCTATGCTTACCTGCCGTACTGAAAACGGCAGAAATCCGGTGAGAATCATTTGCGACACTCACCTGAGAATCCCTGAGGACTGCAATATTGTTAAAACAGCAAAGGAAATACCCACAATTATTGCTGTATGTGAAGCTGAGCCGAAAAAAGCTGAAAGGCTTGCCGGTGCCGGCTGTGAAATACTGAAAGTCGGCGAAGCTGACGGTCATACCGACTTACAGCAGCTTATGAAAATTGCCGGTGACAGAAAAATTGACAGCATTCTCCTTGAGGGCGGCGGCGAGCTGAACTGGTCTGCGTTGCAGGCAGGTATTGTCAGCAAGGTACAGACATATATCGCTCCGAAGCTTTTCGGCGGTGCTGGGGCGAAGTCTCCCCTTTCCGGACAGGGTGTGCCGTCTCCCGATAAAGCCTTTATGCTCACCGACAGCAGGGTAAGACGGCTGGGAGAGGATTTTCTTATAGAAAGCAGGGTGAAAAATGTTCACGGGAATAATTGAGGAGACAGGCTCTGTCAGGGCAGTTCAGAAAGGCTCAACAGCTTCTTTTATAAAAATAGAAGCAAAAAAAATCTTTGAGGATATGCACATCGGCGACAGCATTGCTGTAAACGGAGTATGCCTTACAGTTACCGGCTTCAGCGGAAATGTTTTTACTGCCGATGTTATGAATGAAACGCTTTCACGCTCCTCGCTGGGAAGTCTGAAAGCCGGAAGCATCGTAAATCTTGAACGTGCTATGGCGGCAAAGGGCCGCTTCGGAGGCCATATTGTTACCGGTCATATTGACGGCACAGGCACGATTTCAGAAATTGAAAAGGACGGCATAGCTCTGTGGTATACGGTTACTGCCGATAAGAAAATTCTGCGGTATATCGTGGAAAAAGGCTCTGTTGCAATTGACGGTATCAGCCTGACTGTGGCAAAGGTCACGGAAAATTCATTCAGCGTTTCCGTTATCCCCCACACGGCGGCTCAGACTGCACTTTCTTCAAAGGGTATCGGCGATACCGTAAATCTCGAAAATGATATTGTGGGAAAATACGTTGAGAAGCTTCTCTCAGCCGGACAGCCTGAAAAGTCCGGAAACAGCGGCATTACACGGGAATTTCTCAGCAGATACGGATTTTAGGAGGTCTTACAATGTTTGAATATAATACAGTTGACGAAGCTCTTGAAGCCCTTCGTCATGGAGAAATAATCCTCGTCACCGACGATGAGAACCGTGAAAATGAAGGTGACATGATATGCGCCGCAGAATTCGCAACAACGGAAAATGTCAACTTCATGGCAATGCACGCAAAGGGACTTATCTGTATGCCTATGAGCAGCGAAATATGCAGAAAGCTCCGTCTGCCTCAGATGGTTGACCTTGAGGATAATACGGACAATCACTGCACAGCCTTTACCGTTTCTATCGACCATGTTGACACCACAACCGGAATATCCGCAGAGGAACGTGGCTTCACTGCAAGAATGGCTGTAAGCGATACCGCAAAACCGGAGGATTTCCGCCGTCCCGGTCATATGTTCCCCCTGACATCACGTAAAAACGGTGTTCTGGAGCGAAACGGTCATACAGAAGCGACTGTTGACCTTATGCGCCTTGCCGGACTTAAACAGTGCGGTCTGTGCTGTGAGATAATGCGTGATGACGGTACTATGATGAGAGCCGATGAGCTTCAGAAAAAGGCTGTGGAGTGGGGATTGAAATTCATTACCATAAAGGCTTTGCAGGAATACCGCAAGCGCAATGACATTCTTGTTGAAAAGGTGGCTGATACAAAGCTTCCCACAAAATACGGCGAATTCAGAGCAATTGGCTATGTGAACAAGCTTAACGGCGAACACCATGTTGCCCTTGTAAAGGGAGATATCGGTGACGGCAAGGACATTCTCTGCCGTGTTCACTCCGAATGCCTTACAGGTGACGCTTTCGGCTCTCTTAAATGCGACTGCGGTCAGCAGTTTGCCGCTGCAATGACTCAGATTGAAAAAGAGGGACGTGGAATACTGCTTTATATGCGGCAGGAGGGACGTGGCATCGGTCTTATCAACAAGCTTAAAGCCTATGAATTGCAGGACAAGGGTATGGATACTCTTGAAGCCAATATTGCACTTGGTTTTCCCGGCGACATGAGAGAATACTACATCGGGGCACAGATTCTCCGTGACCTGGGAGCGAAAACTCTCCGTCTGCTGACAAATAATCCTGACAAGGTTTATCAGCTCAGCGGCTTTGGACTGGAGATAAAGGAGCGTGTGCCGATTCAGATGGACGCTACCGCCTACGACCTTTTTTACCTGAAAACAAAGCAGAGTAAAATGGGACATATTCTGGATTACTGAT
>JAEDLA010000240.1 GCA_016295545.1 Oscillospiraceae bacterium
CACGGTACTTTGCAGAAATAATCTGCATAAACCAATATTTTATGATAATAATAGAAAAGAGGTGAGAGAAATGTACGAATGCCCCTGCGGATATGTTTACGATCCGGAAAAAGGTGATCCTGATTCAGGAATTGCTCCGGGAACAGCATGGGAGGATATTCCTGATGACTGGGTATGTCCTGTTTGCGGTCTCAGCAAGGAAGATTTTAACAAAATCTAAAAAATAAGGGCGGAGTTATCCGTCCTTATTTTTTGATTAAACGTGGGTTTCCAAAGGGGTTATTACCCCTTTGGCGGAGTCCAGAGGCAGAGCCTCTGGTGGGGAGTGGGGCAACGCCCCGCATACAGCCGTCAGGCGCTCCGCAAAGGGTGAATTCAAAAACAGTCCGGTGGACTGTTTTTGAAGAGGGAACGCCCTGCAAGAGAGGGCGTTCCCTTAAAATATCAGGCTTTTTTACTTTATACCTTACTCCACACCTATTTCCCTGTGCGGTACGGGAGTTGAAAACACTATCTGTGTAGATGTATTGCCGAACCGCTGAAGCTGTCCGATAAAAGAATCAAGCTCCTGCGTACTGGGAAATGCTACCTTTATCAGCATCGAGTAGCTGCCGGTAACACAGTCACATTCAAGGACATTGGGAAAGCTCTCAATAAAGGGATAAAATTCCTGCTTCTGACGTGCGGAGATCTCCAGGCTGATAAAAGCAGTGATATGATATCCCAGCTTCTGCTTATCCACCACAGCGTTATAACCTAAAATAATCCCCTGCTTTTCAAGCTTATCTATACGTGAGGAAACTGCCGGAGCCGACAGAAATACATTTGAAGCAAGTGATTTAAGGGGCGTTCTTGCGTTTTCCTGTAAAAGAGTAATGATTTTTGCGTCTATTTTATCCATAATTGCCTCCATTCTGACGAAAAAAAGGCGCAGTCTGACCGTAGTCAAACTGCGCCCCAGTGCGCCTGTTTTATTTGATGTAATAATACTACCACACTAATATGAACGCAATATTATCTTACTGTGAATTTTCTGTGAACGTCCTTTGGAAAATTATTTTTTCGGTGCATTCAGCTTAGCTTTAACAGCTTTTATCTCCTGAAGATTCTTTGCATAATAATTTTCAGTATCTGTAATAAGCTTGTTTACTGATGCTGCCGCATTCTGCTGGAGGTTCTTTGAAGCTGCCTGAGCCTTTGTAAGCAGGTCTATTGCCTTTTTCTTCGCCTCCACCATTATAGCCTCCTTTGAAGCAAGCTGTTCTGCTCTTTCCTCAGCCTTGTGGATTATTGCCTCAGCATTGATTTTAGCTTCATTAAGGATACGCTGGCAGTCGAACTCGATTTTCTTGGCTTCTTTAAGCTCATGAGGCATATTGAGCCGCACATCATTGATAAGCTCACGCAGACGCTCTCCGTCAATTATTTTCTTATGGGAAGCAAACGGCATAGACGGCGACCTGTCAAGAAGCTCGTCCATTTCCTCAAGAATTTCGTCAATACTCATAATAAATTACCTCTCTTTAATCAGTCTTTCCTTTATATTTTCAAGAATGCTTTCGGGAACAAAGTGACTAATATCGCCGCCGAAATAGGCTATCTGCTTCACCACACTGGAGCTGAGATACATATTTTCAGCAGTTGTGGTAAGGAAAACCGTTTCCGCACCGGCGTACAGCTTTTTATTTGCAAGCGCCATCTGAAATTCATACTCAAAGTCACTGACAGCTCTAAGACCTTTTACTATTGCAATTGCACCTACACGCTCAACATAGTCGGCAAGAAGTCCGTCAAGAATGTCGATAACCACGTTGTCCAGGTCAGCGGTGACGGTCTGAATCATTTTCATGCGCTCCGTAGCAGTAAAGCTCGGTGCATTTTTGCCGGCATTGCGGGAAATAAGCACAATAACCCTGTCAAAAAGCTTTGATGCTCTTGTAATTATATCAAGATGTCCCAGTGTAACAGGATCAAAGCTGCCGGGACAAACAGCTATTCTTCTCATTATCAGGACTCCTCTCCAGCCTCAGACTCAGCAGGTCTGCAAAAGATAGTAACGCTGATTTTTCCATATTTATAGGTCTTTCTCAGGACAAGCCCCTCAGGAGCAGCAGGCTCATCAAGCTCTGATTCATATTCGCAGATAATGCAGCCGCCCTCATTCAGCTTTTCAGCGGCAAGGGGAAGCACCCTATGGATATGACCATGCCTGTATGGAGGATCAAGGATTATAATATCGAACCGTGATGCAGTAAGGCGAATATAATCGTAGCTGTCACGGCTTACCACCTGAGCCTGTTTCTCCAGTCTGGTAGCACGGAGATTTTCGCTTATACATCTGACAGCAATTTTGGAGCTGTCCACGAAAACAGCCTTTTCAGCACCTCTGCTCAATGCTTCAATGCCCATCTGACCGCTTCCGGCGAAAAGGTCCAGAACAGCAGCGCCGTCAAGCTGAAACTGTACAGCGGAAAAGACAGCCTCTTTAACCTTATCTGTAGTAGGGCGAACATCAAGACCGTCAGGAGCGGTAAGGCGGCGTCCACGAGCTGAACCGGTAATAACTCTCATAATAAAACTCCATTCTGCCTTTGCAGGGGGAAACGGGCAGGAAAAGCAAAAATGGTTTCCATGCCGGACAGGTGACAATCGGATAAAGCCTGCAAAGAAATATCACTATTAATTATATCCTATTTTCTGCGGCTTGTCTATATTTTTTCGCAAAGATAGGTAATAATGCACAATTTTACTGTATCCAATTTGTAATATTTAGCACATATAAATTCGGAGAATTATTCTCCGCCTAAACCTAAGAATATGTGTAACTTGTTCATCTGAAAAAATCAAGGTTTGATTTAATCCTTTTTCATCGTCCGGCAACAGCTGCTCACACTACAGTAAGGACTAATACTAATTCCATATCAACCTGCTGAAAAATTTGTCCGCTATCGTTCCGTCA
>JAEDLA010000014.1 GCA_016295545.1 Oscillospiraceae bacterium
CCTTGTTCACGTTATTGCCGTCAATACCGCTGATAAATACGTTTCCGTCATCAGTAATGTCGATTTTAACATTGCAGTCAGCAGAAATCTTCTGAATAACCTTGCCGCCCTGACCGATAACTTCACGAATCTTGTCAACTGGAATCTTTGTCTGAACCATTTTTGGAGCGTACTCATTTACAGTAGCTCTCGGTTCAGGAATAGCCTTGAGCATAATTTCGTCGAGGATATAGAGACGAGCCTTTCTTGTTTTCTCGAAAGCTTCCTTGATGATAGCAGGAGTAAGTCCGTCCACCTTAATATCAACCTGAATAGCGGTGATACCCTTGTGAGTACCGCCGACCTTGAAGTCCATATCGCCGAAGAAGTCCTCAAGTCCCTGAATATCTACCATAGTCATGAAATCATCACTGTCGGGGAGAGTGATAAGTCCGCAGGAGATACCTGCAACGGGAGCTTTTATCGGTACGCCTGCGTCCATAAGAGCAAGAGTAGAGCCGCATATTGAACCCTGTGAGGTTGAACCGTTGGAGGAAAGAACCTCTGAAACAAGTCTGAGTGCGTAGGGAAATTCCTCAACGGGAGGAATAACAGGAGCTAAAGCTCTTTCAGCAAGAGCACCATGACCAATTTCACGGCGTCCCGGACCTCTGCTTGGCTTTGTTTCACCAACGGAGTAGGACGGGAAGTTGTACTGGTGCATATATCTCTTTGACTCCTCCTCGTCAAGACCGTCGATTTTCTGAGCGTCGCTTACAGGTCCAAGTGTACAGATGGTAAGAACCTGTGTCTGACCTCTTGTGAAAAGACCTGAACCGTGAACTCGTGGTAAAAGACCGGCTTCAGCAGCAAGAGGACGAATTTCGTCAATACCTCTGCCGTCAACACGCTTGCCCTCGTAAAGCCATGCACGGACAATTTTTTTCTGGAGCTTGTAGATGCACTCGTCAATCATAGCAATCTGCTCAGGATAAACCTCGTCGAACTTATTGTGGATATCCTCGATAATGGGAGCAAGTCTTGCATCACGTACAGTTTTGTCGTTGGTGTCAAGAGCAACCTTAACACGGTCAGCTGCAAATTCCTCAACAGCATCGAACATATCGTGGTCAACTTCCTGAGATTCAAAGGTGAACTTGGGTTTGCCGATCTGAGACTTGATATCCTCGATGAAAGCAACCATTTTCTTGATTTCCTCATGACCTTTGAGGATAGCGTCAAGCATAGTATCCTCAGGAACCTCATTTGCACCTGCTTCAATCATAACGATTTTTTCAGCAGTACCTGCAACAGTAAGAGTAAGGTCTGTTTTAGCTCTCTGTTCAAGTGTGGGGTTGAGGACGATCTCGCCGTCAACAAGACCAACGTTGATGCCGGCAATAGGACCGTTCCAGGGAATATCTGAAATGGAAATAGCGATAGAAGTAGCGATCATGCCGGTGATTTCAGGGGAATTGTCAGGTTCAACGGCAAGAACAGTCATAACGACAGAAACGTCATTGCGCATATCCTTTGGGAAAAGAGGACGGATAGGTCTGTCAACGCATCTTGAAGTAAGGATAGCCTTTTCGGAAGGCTTGCCCTCACGCTTTGTAAATGAACCGGGAATCTTGCCTACGGAGTAAAGTCTCTCCTCGTAGTCAACGGAAAGGGGGAAGAAATCAACGCCCTCTCTTGGCTTGGCGCTGGCTGTAACGTTTGCCATAACGACGGTATCGCCGTATCTTACCCAGCATGAGCCGTTGGAAAGTCCGCAGG
Organism: Oscillospiraceae bacterium; assembly: GCA_016295545.1. Classification (GTDB taxonomy): domain Bacteria; phylum Bacillota; class Clostridia; order Oscillospirales; family Ruminococcaceae; genus Ruminococcus. Next base: position 1,759 of record JAEDLA010000014.1, read on the forward strand.
TCTTGCCTGTTTCAACGACTAATTTTCTGCCGGCATAGGTTGTTTCAAATGTCCTGTAGTTTTCAAACATATTATAAATGCCTCCTGTAAATTTTTTTCCGGCTTTAGCAATAAACTCTGACACAGAATTCAGGCTGTACCACAGTTTAATGCTAAGAGCCGATTTGAACTTGATTTTTGACCTTAATTATTGACTGGCAGTACGATTCCGGATTAAGTGCAGGGAAAAACAGGAATCAACACTGCTATATCGTATTATAACATTTTGCCTGTTATCTGTCAAGATACCGGCAAATACTGATAATAATACTATTACAGACGTAAAGGCAGAGGGAAAAATCCGTCTGCCTTTTGCACGCACAAGGATTACTTACGGATACCGAGCTTTTCGATAGTGGAGCGGTATCTGTTGATATCCTTTTTCTTGAGATAGTTAAGAAGGTTACGTCTGTGACCAACCATTTTAAGAAGACCTCTTCTGGAGTGGTGGTCATTCTTGTGAACCTTGAGGTGTTCAGTAAGGTCGTTGATTCTTCTTGTAAGAATAGCGATCTGAACCTCAGGTGAACCTGTGTCGTTTTCGTGAGTTCTGTTAGCTTCGATAACAGCAGTTTTTTCTTCCTTCAATAACATTGAAAGCACCTCATTATAATAATATTCCGCTGACGTAGGCAGGGGTGAAGTTCAGGCAAAAGGCTCGCCTGTGAAACAGCCATCGAGGACAAGCCCCTGTCCAGGTACACGGTGATATTATTATATCATATAAATCCGTAATTGTAAAGGGGTTCTGCAAAATTTTTTTCTTGCCGGAAACATTTTTTCAGTGGAATTTTACTGACAGAAATCTGGAAAACAGAAATTTCACGGAAGTCTGAAACAAAAAAGTTCCAAAAAATTATCCCAAGTATATTGACGGCAGATAATAAATATTATATAATAAAGTATAGTAAGTTTTTAATGATATATTATCAGAAGTCAAAATTGGAAGAAGTGATTTTTTGAAAAATTATGTTTCCGCTTCAATACTCAGTGCGGATATGCTTAATCTTGAAAAAGAGGTCTGTCGTCTTAAAAACAGCGGTATAGATATGCTGCATTTTGATGTTATGGACGGCATTTTTGTAAACAATATAACCTATGGACTGCCGGTGCTGTCGGCAATAAGAAAAATAACGGATATGACGCTGGACGTTCACCTTATGATAACAGATCCCATACGCTATGTTGAAAGATTTGCGGAAAACGGTGCGGATATTATCTCATTTCACCTTGAAAGTCAGAGCAATACAACTGAGACTATACGTGAGATAAAATCAGCCGGAGCTAAGGCAGCTCTTGCTATAAAGCCTGCTACTCCTGCTGAGGTGGTCTATGATTATCTGCCTTACCTTGATATGCTCCTTGTGATGACTGTTGAACCGGGCTTCGGCGGACAGAGCTTTATGCCCGATGCCTGTGCAAAGGTAAAGCCGATACGTGAAAGGATATTAAGTCTTGGCATTGACTGTGATGTTCAGGTGGACGGAGGAATAGACAGCATTACTGCGGAAACAGCAAAAAAAGCCGGAGCAAATGTGCTTGTGTCGGGCAGCTACCTTTTCAGGGCAGAGGATATGAGCGCAGCAGCGTCTGAGTTAAAGGAAGAAACAGGATGCTGAACAAAAAAAGAAAAGAACGGCATATCTGGATAGATATAATCATAACTCTCCTTGCTCTTGAGCTTATGGCGTACTTCTATTACGGCATGAAAGCGCTGATGCTGGGAGGAGTCTGCATTGCAGTTTCTCTTGCTGCGGAGCTTATCACACTTCGTCTGCTTCACCGTAAATTCACCGCTGACGACCTTACCTGCACCTCAGACGGACTGATAACAGCCCTGATGATGCCTGCGGCAATTTCACTCCGCATTCCTGCAATTGCCTGTGTATTTGCAGTGATAGCGGCAAAAAATATCTTTGGCGGCAGACATAATATGATTTTTTCACCGGCGGCAGCAGCGTATCTCTTTGTGCTCACCTCGTGGAAAGACCAGCTTCTCAGCTGTCCTCAGCCTTATGATAAAATGGGCATATTTGAAAAGGCAGAGAACGTTTCCTACTCTGCTTCATATATTTTCAATAACACCGGAAAATTTTCCGCTTCGGACTACGAGATACTTCTTGGCAGCTTTGCCGGTCCTATGGGAGCAGTATGCATACTTCTGCTGCTTGTATCGGCGGCTGTGCTGATTTTCAGGAAAGATATTTCCATAGGCGCATTTGCCGGGACGATTTTCGGAACAGCATTTATGGCTTATGTCTGCCCAGTTATTTCAGACAGAATTGCTTCTGTAAAATATGTCCTTGTGACAAATATGATTCTTTTTGCAGCTATATACATTATTTCCGACATGAGAATCGCACCACAGAAAAATTACTATGCCTTTTTCTACGGACTTTTTATTGCTGTAAGCGCATATATTGTGATGCTGACTACAGGTAAGGAAAATGTAATAGTGATCATGTCTGTACTGTTTACGCCTCTTGCACTTGCTTTCAGAAGCCTTGAAAAGAAAATCGATACAGCTGCACATCTTGAAGCACTGGAGGCTGCTGAAGCTGAAAATGCCTCTGAAACCGGTGCAGCTGCTTCGGAGACAGAAAATGTCTCCGTAAATGAGGAGGAAAATGAAGTCTCAGCGGAAGAAGCTTTGTCCGCTGAAAGTGATTCACCTGAAGCTGAGCCTGAAAAATCAGACGTAAGTGATGCTGAAACAACGGAAGAAGCTCAGGAAAATACTGCTGATGAAGCACCGGAAGGAGATGAAAGCAATGAAAAGGTCTGAAAACAGGCTTACCTCCGGACTTTTTGCGGATAATACAGTTCTTTCTGCCTGCATGGTAATATCTCCTGCAATAATGTGCGGCGATACAATAAAAAATGCCATTGCCCTGATTTACGTTTTCACTGCAATAACACTTCCCTCAGTTCTCATTGCTTCATTTGTGCCGAAAAGGCTTCCCTATGCCGTGAAAATAATAATCTATGCAGTTATCTCCTCATTGATATATATTCCTGTAAAGATACTTGCCGAAAACTATTATCCGGAGTCGATTGCAAGAATCGGGATATATTTCCCTCTGATAGCAGTAAATTCCCTGATAGTTTATCAGACAGAAGCAAAATTTTTCAGAATGAAGCGGACGAAAATGATAGGTTCGCTGATATTCTATGTATTCGGTTTTGACGCTGTAATGCTTATTACAGGCTTTATCCGTGAGCTTTTTGCCTATGGCACCATAAACAGCAGAATGGTCGATATGAATACAGTCATAAGCGGTCTTGGAAAGCCTTTCGGCGGATTTATTTTTCTCGGTCTTATGTGCGGAATCTACAGAAAGATACGTTCCATGATTCCTGAGAAAAAGGTAAGGAGTGATGTAAATGTTTCTGATTAACGAGCTTATTTCACTTCTTGCCGCAAATATGATACTTACCCGTGCTCTTGGAACAAGTACGCTGTTTATTGCATCAGGCAGCAGAAAAAATCTTGTAGCCACAGCTTCTGTAATAACACTATTCACAACCTGTGGTTCAGCCGCAGCATATCTGATAAATTACCTTTCAGGCGGGAAATACAGCAATTTTATACTGCTGTTTTATACCCTTGCTGTGGGAATAATATATATAATTCTTTTAGCGTTATTTTACCTCTTTTTCAGACAGGGCTTTGATAAGGTCAGAAAATATATCCACCTTTCCGCCTTTAACTGCGCAGTTATGGGAACTCTTTTCACTATCAGCGAAAGCAGCTCCAATTCTGCTGAGGGCATGAGCTTAGGGGATTTCCTGTTTTACGGCTTTGAATCCGGTGCAGGCTTTGTTCTTGCTGCTCTTATCCTGTCTGCCGCTTTCGGGAGACTTAATTCCTCCCGTGTACCATCTTCCTTCAGGGGATTTCCGGCAATGCTTGTGTATCTGGGAATAATTTCCATGGCTGTTTATTCATTAAAATAGAGAAAAAATATACTTAGAGAGAAAAATATACTGAACAGCTTCAGGCAACACCGCACAAAGAGCGCCTGCCGGCTTTGCACGTCATAAGCTTGCATATTTTCCGTCATATTTCACAAAAATGCTCGTGAATACACAAAGTATTCACTGCGCTTTTTGTTTCATCTGACGAAAAATCTGACGGCGCATCTGACGCACAATCTTTGTGCGGTGTTGCCTTATGAAAAAATATTTATGGCAAAATTTAGGAGAGAAATAGAATGAAAATCAGAAATAAGGGAAGGAAAATTTACAAAACAAAAGAAAAAAATTATTACGGGAAAAGTCCTTTCGGAAAATTCATGTCAGGGGCACTTTCGGTTCTTCTTATCGGCGGACTTGGCTTTTTAGGCTACAGCGTTGCCGAACCTATAATCAACTATACCAGAAAAGCAGGTGACGAGGAGCCTTCCGCTTCTGTAACAGAAACAAAAGAACAGACAGAATCCTTTTCAGCTGATGTTACAGGCAATTCTGTAGACGTAATGGATAATATAAGCGTGGAGCAGTACAAAGCAGCTTCGGTCAGAACTGAGGATATGAACAGTACTGAATCACTTGCAGCCGCTCTTGAAAGGGTACCCTCTGATACGGAGTATATTTCCGTGCCTCTTAAAGCAAAAGGCGGAGGAATTTACTACGCAAGCTCAGTTTCCGAAGCAGGTCTTTGCGGAGCAGTAAAGTCAGCGCTTACTCTGAATGATATTACCACAACCGTAAAAGCAGCCGGCTTCAAGCCTGTTGCAGAGCTTAGTCTGCTCAATGACAGTATCTTTCCGGCAGCCTATCCCGATGCAAGCTATAAAATTGCTGACGGCGGCTCAATGTGGATAGACGATGCCCTTGAAAATGGCGGAAAGCCCTGGATGACGCCGATGTCTGACGTTACACGCAGCTATCTTTCGGCTCTGGGTGATGAGGTTGCAGCAGCCGGTTTTGAAAAGGTGATCTGCGGAGATGTGATATTTCCTCCTTTCAGGGAATCTGACCTGACGCTTCTTGGCGAGGAAGTTAAGAAAAGTGACAGGTATCTTTCGCTTACCTCTCTTGTTAATTCGCTGTACAGCAAATTTATCAGCGGCGGTACAGCTATGATGCTGGAGGTATCGGCTGCTGAGCTTCTTTCCGGAGGCGGAGAAGTTATCCAGCCAATGGTGCTTGATGTGAACACTCTTGTGCTGAACGTTGACTTCGATGAGATAGGACAGTCGGTCACTGCGCCGGATACAGTCTACGAATTCAGCGGAACAGCTAAGGAAAATGCTGAAAAAATCATAGGACTTGTTAAGGATAGACTTTCCGATTATAACGTAGTTGTACGCTTTTCGGGAAAAAATACGGAACAGTCTGAGCTTATCAAGGCAAAGGAAGTTATTTCCGGCTACGGATATTCTTCATATATAATTGGATAAAAGGCAGTATTGCCTGAAATAAATACCGATAAATTTCGGGGAACGGAGTTATTATGGCAGATAAATTTAAGGTTTCGCTTGAAAAGATTATTGATGAATTTAAGCTTGAAACGATCTATATTCACAAGGACGCAAAGGAAATCATGATTGATGAAAATGATGTAAACCGTCCGGGACTTCAGCTCATGGGCTTTTACGAATACTTTAATCCGGAGAGAATTCAGATAATTGGTAAAATGGAATTTGCCTACCTCTCAACAATTGATGAAAAAACAAGGCGTGAAAGACTTCAGATGCTCTTTGCACAGAGACTTCCTGCACTTATTATAACAAGAGAGCTGCCTTATTTTGCAGAAATGCTGGAGCTTGCAAAGGAGTATGAGGTACCCCTGCTGAGGAGCAAGGAAAGCACCTCTAACTTTATGTCGGGACTTATTGCGTTCCTTAACCTGAACCTTGCACCAAGAATCACACGTCACGGTGTACTGATAGAAATATACGGCGAGGGCGTTTTCATTACCGGTGAAAGCGGTGTAGGTAAGAGTGAAACAGCTATCGAGCTTGTAAAAAGAGGTCACCGTCTTGTAGCTGACGACGCTGTTGAGATAAGAAAGGTATCAAACATCAGCCTTGTAGGAAGTTCTCCTGACAATATACGTCATTTCCTTGAGCTGAGAGGTATCGGAATCATTAATGCACGCCGGCTTTTCGGTATCGGTGCAGTTAAAATGACCGAGAAGCTTGACCTTGTTGTTGAGCTTGAACAGTGGAATCCTGAAAAGATTTATGACAGAATGGGCGTTGATACGGAGTTTGTATCACTTCTCGGAGTTAAGGTTCCTCTGCTGACTATTCCTGTAAAGCCGGGACGTAACCTTGCAGTAATCCTTGAAGTTGCTGCAATGAACAACAGACAGAAAAAGATGGGATATAACGCTGCTCAGGAGCTTCTTAACCGTCTCGGAATGGAGTCCGACGCCAAAGAAGTCATCAAGAGCTATGATACATTCTAAGACATCTCAGGGGGAGTATTATGTCATACATGAAAGAATTAACAGAGCTTTGCGGCAGACTGGGCTGCCGTATTACTCCGGAATGTCCTCTGAGCGGATATGATACTTTTAAAATAGGCGGACCTTGCCGTGCGCTTGTCAGCATAAACAGCACTGAAGCGGCTTCGGAGCTTATCAGGTTTCTGCGTTCGGGCGGGATAAAGTACGGAATTATCGGCAGAGGAAGCAATATTCTTGTGCCTGACGAGGGCTTCGACGGGATAGTTCTCCTTTTTGGCGGAGATTTTGCTGATATTTCAGTTGACGGAAACAGGATAATATGTCAGTCAGGTGCGCTTCTTGCATCTGCCTGCGTCCATGCTCAGCAGAATTCTCTTACAGGTATGGAGAATCTTTTCGGCATCCCCGGAACAGTGGGCGGTGCTCTGTACATGAACGCCGGAGCATACGGCTCAGAAATGGCTGATATCGTGGTTTCTGCTGAGTATCTTGACACGGAGGGACAGCTTCACACCATTGAAAAGGCTGATATGGAGCTTTCCTACCGCCACAGTATATTCAGCGGCACTAACAATGTTATAACATCAGTGACAATGGAGCTTTCAGCCGGAGACAGCAGTGCTGTAAAGGACGCAATGAACGAATGCATGAGGAAAAGAAGCGCTAAACAGCCTCTGGATTATCCAAGTGCAGGCAGTACCTTTAAAAGACCGGAGGGCAGCTATGCCTCTCTGCTTATTGAGCAGTGCGGACTTAAAGGAATGACCTGCGGAGGTGCAATGGTCAGCGAAAAACACAGCGGATTTGTAATAAACAAGGGCTTCGCAACCTTTGCAGATGTTTCAGAGCTTTGCGACAATATTATAAAAATTGTAAAGGAGAAAACAGGCTATACCCTTGAACTGGAGCCTGTTATTCTGAAATAATACTAATGGTCACCTCTTATAACTACCGTCTAAAGCAGAATGGAGAAGTGAATAATATGCAGCTGTTAATTGTTACGGGTATGTCAGGTTCGGGAAAGTCCTGTGCTATGGACGTAATGGAGGATATCGGCTACTATTGTATCGACAATATACCGCCCTCACTTATAAGCCGTTTTGTGGACCTGTGCCGGCATTCCGAAAGTCCTCTCGGTAAAATCGCTGTTGCAGTGGATATTCGTTCGGGAGATATGTTCACACAGATTTTTCAGGCTTGGAAAGAGCTTAAAAATGATGAGGACATCGAGGTGAAGATACTCTTTCTTGAAGCAAGCGATGAAGTCCTTATAAAGCGTTATAAGGAGACACGCCGCAAGCACCCTCTTGACGAACGCTTCAACGGAAATCTTCATCAGGCTATAAGGTACGAGTGGGAGCAGCTTTCTCAGCTGAGAGAGGTTGCCGACTATTATATGGATACCTCCTATCTGTCAGCCAGTCAGCTTAAAGAGCAGATAAAGGAGCTGTTTCTTGAAAGACGGTCTGATTCGCTTTCAATAAAGGTCATGTCGTTTGGCTTCAAGTATGGTGTTTCTACGGAATCCGACCTTGTTTTCGATGTGAGATGCCTGCCTAACCCCTACTATCTGGAGGAGCTTCGCTGGCATACAGGCTGCGACCAGTGTGTCAGGGACTATGTAATGGGCTTTGAGCAGTCACAGAAGCTTTTTGAAAAACTTAAAGACCTGATAGATTTCCTTATCCCGCTTTATATCCACGAGGGAAAAAGTCAGCTTGTAATTGCATTCGGCTGTACAGGAGGAAAACACCGCTCTGTTACCTTTGCGGAGCTTATTGCAAAGCATCTTTCCGAAAACGAGTACAGAGTGCAGAAATATCACCGTGACATTACAAAGGATAAACGCTTCTGACAGGAGGGATTGTTATATCTTTTTCTAATGAGGTCAGGGGAGAGGTGTGCTCCTCTGTAAATGACAAGGATAAACGCTTCGCCTGCCTGTATGGAATGATACTTTTCAGCCGTGAAATCACGCCGGAACATATATGCTTCCAGACAGAAAGCAGAATTTCAGCTGATATGTTCAGCAGACTTCTTCACAGCGTTTTCGGCAAATCCGTCTGCGCTGCAAGAAGCGAAAAAATGCGGAAAAGCGGTCAGGTACTCTACTGCTGTGACATAAGCGGAGCAGAAAACGCCGGAGCAGTGCTGAAAGCCTACAGGATAAATCCGGAGCAGCGCAGAATAACTCCTGATATCATTGTCAACAACAGTCACGGAGTTTTCATGGCAGGAGTTTTTCTTGCCTGCGGAAGCGTAAATGATCCGGCAAAGGAATATCACCTTGAATTTACTGTTCCGGAGGAGGAGCTTTCGGAAGAACTTGTGAATCTGCTGAAGGATATCGGAGTTCATGCAAAAACAATGGTGCGGAGAGGAAAATATATTGTCTATGTAAAGGGCAGCGAATCCATTGAGGATACGCTGACCTTTATTGGTGCGCAGCAATGTACTCTGGAGCTTATGAATGTGAAGATATTCAAGGACGTCCGCAACAAGGCAAACCGTATTGCCAACTGCGACAATGCCAATATAGACAAGGTAATAACTGCATCTCTGCGTCAGACGGAGGATATCAGGCTTATTGAGCAGACCATAGGAATTGATAAGCTGCCGGAGGAACTGAGGGAGATAGCGGAGCTTCGTCTTTCTGCCGCTGATATGAGCTTAAAGGAGATAGGAGATGCCCTTGAACCGCCCATAAGCCGTTCCGGAGTAAATCACCGGTTCAGGAGAATTGCAAAAATTGCAGAGGAAATAAGATGCGGAGGTGTAAAAGCTGATGAAGCCTGATAGTTTTGTACACCTGCATCTTCACACTGAGTACAGTCTGCTTGACGGAGCGTGCAGAATAAAAGATGTTTTCAGGCATATCCGGGAAATCGGACAGACTGCCGCCGCTATTACCGACCATGGAAATATGTACGGAGCAGTGGAGTTCTGGAAAGCTGCCATAGATGCCGGAATAAAGCCGATAATCGGCTGTGAGGTCTTGTGCGCTCAGCGAAGCCGTTTCGATAAGGAGGCAGGTATTGACGACAGACCTTATCATCTGACTTTGCTATGTGAAAATAATAACGGCTACCAGAATCTTATAAAGCTTGTTTCACTGAGCAGCACAGAGGGACTTTGCGGAGGAAAGCCAAGAGTTGACACGGAGCTTCTCATGAAATATCACGAGGGGCTTATTTGTCTGTCCGGCTGTATGTCAGGAGAGATTCCACGGCTTCTTCTCAGCGGTCAGTACGACCGTGCAAAGGGTACAGCACTGAAATTCAGGGATATTTTCGGGGAGAATAATTTCTTCCTTGAGATATGCAATCATGGTCTGAAAAGTGAGCTTTCCATTCTTTCACAGATGTACAGGCTTTCGGCGGAAACAGGCATACCCATTGCTGCAACAAACGACTGCCACTACATTACCAAAAGTGAAGCGGAGGTTCAGAAGGTTCTGCACTCTATAGGCATGAACAAGCCGGTGGGCGATAATTCAGTAAACGAGGATAACACCCTTGAAACTGAGGAATACTATATAAAATCTGCCGGAGAGATGTATGAGCTTTTTATCGGACATGAGGAGGCTGTTGAAATAACTGCCGCAATTGCTGACAGATGTAATGTGGAGTTCTGTTTCGGGCAGATAAGACTGCCTGAGTTCAGAACAGATGATTCGGACGAGGACAATCAGAGCTATTTCCGCAGACTTTGCTATGAGGGAATGTACCGCAGATATGGCAGTGCTCTCGACAGCTCCGTTACAGAACGCATGGAATATGAACTGAGGATAATAACGGAAATGGGCTACACGGACTATTTCCTTATCGTGTGGGACTTTATAAATTATGCACGGAAAAAAAGCATTCCTGTAGGACCGGGAAGAGGTTCAGGAGCAGGAAGTCTCTGCGCCTATTGCATCGGCATAACCGGAATAGATCCTATGAAGTACAATCTGCTCTTTGAGAGATTTCTTAATCCTGAACGTGTAAGTATGCCTGATTTCGACATTGATTTCTGTGTTGAGGGCAGACAGGCGGTCAAGGACTACGTCGTCCGCCGCTACGGTTCGGACAGAGTGTCGGAGATAATTGCCTTTGATACCCTGAAAGCAAGAGCAGCACTGCGTGATGTGGGACGTATTCTCAACGTTCCCTATCAGCTGTGTGACAAGACGGCGAAGCTTATTGAGCAGGGAAGCAGCCTTGCACAGGCAGTAAAAGAGTCGCCAGAGCTTGGAAGTCTTTATCAGTCGGACAGAACAGTCCGCAGACTTATTGACACTGCTGCAAAAATCGAGGGAATGCCTCGTCATATCACAACTCATGCGGCAGGAGTGGTAATATCTGCTGTGCCGCTGAGTGATATTGTACCCATGCAGAAAAGCGGAGATGTTGTGATAACTCAGTATGCAGCACCTGTTCTTGAATCGCTGGGACTGCTTAAAATGGATTTTCTGGGACTGAGAAATCTGACTATTATTCGTGATGCTGTAAATGAGATACGCCGGAAAGAGCCTGATTTCGACATTGATAAAATACCCTATGACGATAAAGGCGTATATGAGATGCTGTCCGCAGGCGACACAGGAGGAGTTTTTCAGTTTGAGAGCAGCGGTATCACTCAGCGGCTTATGGAGCTTCATCCGGAGCATATCGGGGATCTTATTGCGATGCTTTCGCTGTACCGTCCCGGACCGATGAAGTCGATATCCATGTATATTGAAAATAAGCGGAATCCTGAAAAAATCACGTACAAGCACCCTCTGCTGAAAGAAATACTCAGCGATACCTACGGCTGTATTGTTTATCAGGAGCAGGTTATGGAGATTTGCCGCCGCCTTGCAGGATACAGCTATGGTCATGCCGATGTGGTTCGCCGTGCTATGTCCAAAAAGAAGCAGGACGTTATGATGAAAGAGCGTGACAGCTTTGTGGCAGGAGCAGTTTCCAACGGTATTGACAGCCGCACAGCAAATGAAATATTTGATGAGATGATGAGCTTTGCTTCATACGCATTCAATAAGTCTCATGCGGCAGCCTATGCCTGCCTTGCCTATCAGACAGCCTACCTGAAATACCATTACAGGGGAGTGTACACTGCAGCTCTTATGTCCAGTGTTATGGGAAATACAGGCAAGCTTTCGGACTATATCTCCATGTGCAGAAGTGCAGGGATAAGCGT
>JAEDLA010000241.1 GCA_016295545.1 Oscillospiraceae bacterium
TGACGGAACGATAGCTGACAAATTTTTCAGCAGGTTGATGTGGAATTAGTATAAAGGTCAGTAAAAAATAACTCAGCACTGTTGAGGTGCTGAGTATGAATTGAATTAGAGTTTATATCATGCATAATCACGGTCAAAGGTAATGACCGTATAATATTTTGTCTCCTCCGAAGCAAGCGATTCGTCAATTTTTTCTTTAAGCTCATCGTTGGAATAATCCAAGTCAAAGGGGACAACAAGGTCAAAAATGAGATTTACATGGGTATCGCCGGAGACTGTCCTGAAATCATGGAATTTCAGCCTGTCACTTATACCGCTGATAATATTGCTGATAAGCTCACGGCAGGCGTTTATCTGTTCATTGTCAACTTCAATGGGATCCATGTGGATAGTCATGTTTATTTTCAGACGGCGGTGTATCTCATGCTCAATAGTGTCAATAAGGTCATGGGCGGAGACAAAGTCCTCACTGCTTCTGACCTCCGCATGGCAGCTGCCTATGGAGTTTCCCGGACCATAGTCGTGGATTATCAGGTCGTGAACGCCAATGATTCGCTGGTCAGTGCAGACAAGCTCCTTTATCTGCCGGACAGTTTCCGGATCAGCAGGCTTGCCGAGAAGTGCGTCAACGGTGTCTCTGATGATTTCATATCCTGATTTCAGAATGAATACCGATACAAGAATACCGGTAACGCCGTCTACTGGCAGGTCTGTGAAAGCTGAGCATATAAGGGATAATACAGCAGCAGAGGTTGCAATAACATCATTTCTGCTGTCCTTTGCAGTGGCAAGCATGGCAGTGGAATTGAGTTTTTTCCCCAGCGTTGTGTTGAAAAGTGACATCCACAGCTTCATGCCGATAGAAAGAATCAGGGACGCAAGGACAATAAAGCTGAACTTTACCTCCTCAGGATGAAAAATCTTTGTAAAGGAATTTTTCAGAAGCTCAATCCCCATAACAAGGATAACGGCTGCTATTACAAGGGAGGTAAGGTACTCCATTCTGCCATGACCGAAAGGGTGGTCTTTATCAGCAGGCTTTGCTGCCATTTTGTAGCCAAGAAGTGTTACGATACAGCTAGCACTGTCGGACAGGTTGTTGAAAGCGTCCGAAACAACGGCAATTGAATTTGAAAGTGTGCCCATTATGTACTTCAGTACAAACAGAAGAATATTGCAGACTATACCGGTAATACTGCTGAGAGTGCCGTATTTTTCCCTGACATGAATATCGCTGATGTTGTCGGGATTTTTAATAAAAAGCTTAACAAGAAGTCCTGTCATAACAGATTCCCCCTCCGGAAGAATCAGTTCTTTGTTTCTTCGGAGCTTTCGTCAGATTCTTCCATAGTAATTTTTGTTACACGGCATTTTTCAATGCGGTGATGTTTTATTTCAAGTATATCTATATGCAGATTTTCAGAATCAATGCTGGTCTGCGTGCCGTCCTTTGGAATTTCTCCAAGAATAGCGATAACAAATCCGCCGAAAGTATCAAAACGGTCGGCAGGGAGGTTTATCTCAAGCGATTCTGCTACCTCGCTGAGGGGAATAATTCCGGGAACGCTCCAGACCTGTTCGTTTATCTGCTCCAGCTTAGCAGCAGGCTGGTCCAGGTCATCGTCGGAGAAGTCTCCCACAAGCTGTTCAACAAGGTCGGTGACAGTAATGATGCCCGTCATTCCGCCGTATTCATCGACAACAACTGCAAAATGGTCGGCGTCATTCTGTTTCATGTGAGCAAAAAGGCGGTCAGCCTTCATATTTTCGTGAACGAAATAGGGTTCACGCATAATGGTATTCATAACATTATTTTTGCTTTTGTCCTCAAGGCGGAAGAAGTCCTTTGCATTGACAGTACCGATAACGTTGTCCACGCTTTCGCCGCAGACAGGGAAAACGGAGTGACGTGTACGGTGGATAGTCTCCTCCCATACGTCGCTTTCATCGGACTCCCACAGAACTGATACGTCCGTTCTGTGAGTGCATATCTGTTCAGCAGTCATGTCGTCGAAAGCAAAAATGTTTTTGATTATTCTGTTTTCATCTTCGTTGATAGTGCCTTTTTCAGCACCTGCATCGGACATCATAAGTATTTCTTCCTCTGTAACAGTATCCTCCTCGTTTTCGGGGTCAACGCCGCAGAGCCTTAAAATCCCGTTGGTGGATATGTTAAGAAGCCACACAAGGGGAGCAAAAATCTTTGAAATAGCGGCAATAAGTCCGGACATTGCAAGAGCAAGCTTTTCCGGATTTTTCATGGCAAAGCGTTTTGGTACAAGCTCTCCGAAAACAAGGGTGAAATAGGAGAGAATAAGCGTAATTACCACAACAGAAACGTTGTCAAGAATTTTTTCGGAAATATTGGCGCCTGTTTTCATGATAAGGTCAACAAGGTATCCGGAAAAATTATCAGCGGCAAAAGCAGAACCGATGAAGCCGGAAAGTGTGATAGCCACCTGAATAGTTGCAAGGAATTTTGCAGGCTGGTCAGTCAGCTTTTTCAGTCGCAGGGCACGTTTGTCGCCGCTTGCAGCAAGCTTGTCAAGGCGGGTATCATTTGTAGAGATAACAGCAATTTCCGCACAGGCGAATACTGCGTTTAAAGCGATAAGTATAATTTGCAGAATTATCTGCCAAAGCATAGGTAATAACCTCCGTTCAGGAATTTCATTATTGTAATAGTTTTATAAAGAGCGTGTGCTGTAACAAATTGCAAAAAGACACAGCCTAACACAAACAGTAGTGCAGACCGTGCCTGAATCTTATATAAATAATGAAATTCTTAAAGTTATCAGGGTTACTGCCGTCGGCGGAGCCGTCCATTCAGTTTCTCACCTCCAAGAGAATATCAACTACATTATATCCCATTATATGCCTTTTGTCAAGGGGGTATGAGTGAGATTTCAAAATGTT
>JAEDLA010000242.1 GCA_016295545.1 Oscillospiraceae bacterium
TTGGAAAGGGGTCTGGGGAAGAACCTTTCCTCAGAAAGGTTTTCCCCAGCAGGTTGCGCATATAGCTGCGGTAAATTCCAAATTTTCAGTTTGTTCAACGGCGGTTGTTAAGAGTGGAGATATATTCTTTTACTGCTTTTTCAGCTTCTCTGACCTCGTGGTGAAATTCGTCAGCGGATATTCTCATTGCACCGTTGCCAAGAATGATCAGCTGTTCCAGACCGTCGGAAGTTGCAACTCTGACACGGTGCTTTTCTGAAAGCTGATGAGTGACCTTTTCGATATAGGAGTCAGCCGTTTCTGACTCTTTGGTGTAAACAATTGTGATATTGCAGTATTTTTCAATTTTCTCCCTGCCGCCCCTGACCTTGTAAGCGTCAAAGACGAGGATAAGCTCACACTGTTTGTAGCCCTGATAGCTGCAAAGAATATTTATCAGCTGACTTCTTGCGGAGTCAAGGCTTTCGGCGGCAGCAGCTTTCAGCTCGTCCCATGCAAAAATTATATTATAGCCGTCCACAAGAAGATAATCAGGACCGGTATATACAGGGAGCTTCGGAGCCTTTGCAGGTGCAGGCTCCTTTTTTACTCTTTTGAAAGCTTTTCTCACATCGGAGTTGATTTTGCCGTAGGTGCGCTGAAAAATCTCCATAAGCTCTTTATCCTCAGCGGCACGGTCGATAAAGCTTTCAGCACGGCGGTATGAGGAAATGTGTACTTCCTCCTCATAGGGCTGACTGACTTTCATAACAGAGGGCAGATGCATATACTCCTGAACCTCATTCCACTTGACGTTAAAGCCTGCACCATGAGCGCAGAAAACGGAATCGGCGGTATTTTCAACATCACTGTCGCAGTCGTAGCCAATACGTGCAATGACTTCATCGGCATTATGACATTCCCTGTAGCCTGCGGGGGAGCAGAAAAGCCTGCCTTTTCCACGGGTATAGCCGGTCAGAATCTGCTGATAGCCGTTCAGCTCAGCAACAGGAGCAGTTCCTGTAAGCTCGGACATATCGTCTTTTTGCTGAGGTGCGGAGAAGCTGCCATGCATATTCTGAATATCGGTCATCGCTCTGCCCACGCATTCAGTGGGGACTTCAAGGGTATAATTGTAATATGGTTCAAGGAGGACTGACTGTGCGCTTCGTAACCCCTGCCTTACCGCCCTGTATGTAGCCTGACGGAAATCGCCGCCCTCAGTGTGTTTCAGGTGAGCTTTGCCGGAAACAAGACTGATTTTCATATCTGTAACAGGAGAGCCTGTGAGAATGCCCTTGTGCGTTTTTTCTTCAAGGTGGGTGAGGATAAGTCGCTGCCAGTTGCGGTCGAGGTCATCGTCACGGCACATTACTCCAAATTGCAGACCGCTGTTTCTTTCAAGAGGTTCAAGGAGAAGATGAACCTCAGCATAATGGCAAAGGGGCTCGTAATGTCCAACGCCCTCAGCAGCGGCGGCAATAGTTTCACGGTAGGCAACAGCACCGTTTTCAAAGCTTACCTCATAGCCGAAACGCTGCTTAATGAGACGGCTGAGCACTTCAAGCTGAACAGTTCCCATAAGCTGAACGTGAATTTCCCTGTGCTGTTCGTTCCATAGGATATGAAGCTGAGGATCTTCGGCTTCAAGAATACGGAAATCCTTCAGTGCGCTGTAAATGTTGATATTCTGAGGAATAACAGCACTGTACGTCATTACCGGTTCAAGAAAAGCGCTTTCGGAGTTGCTTTCACAGCCAAGTCCCTGACCTGAGCAGGTTGCTGTAAGACCGGTAACGGCACAGATTTCACCGGCAAAGGCAGCTTCAGCAGAGCGAAATTTGTCGCCGGTATAAAAGCGGACTGAGCTTACTTTTTCACGAAGCTTTTCCCCGTTGGCTGAGGTGTAGGAAAGTTCGTCCCTGACACGAAGCGTTCCGCCGCAGATTTTCATAAATGTGAGCCTGTTGCCTTTGGAATCGGAGGAAATCTTGAAAACCTTTGCACCAAAATCGTCATAGCGCACAGGCTCAGCAGTATATTTATCAAGAATCTGCAAAAGCTCCGTGACGCCGTCAGATTTAAGGGCAGAGCCGAAGCAGCAGGGGAAAACTTCCCTTTTGCAGACAGCGGCGGCAATGTCCTCATCTGAAAGGATATCACCGTCAAGATATTTTTCCATAAGAGGTTCGCTGCAGGCAGCGGCATTTTCAGCAATAGAGCCGGAATCTCCTGAAAAATCAGCACAAAGAGGTGAGAGACGTTTTCGCAGCTGCTCCATAACAGCACCTTTATCAGCAGTGGGGAGGTCCATTTTATTTACAAAAATAAAGACAGGAATGCTGTATTTTTCAAGAAGCCGCCACAGTGTTTCAGAATGGCTCTGAACACCGTCAGTACCGCTTATAACCAGCACAGCATAGTCCAGAACCTGCATGGTACGTTCTGTTTCGGCAGCAAAGTCAACGTGACCGGGAGTATCAAGGAGCGTTATTTTAGTATTTCCTGCGGTCAGCGAAGCCTGATGTGCGAAAATGGTAATTCCCCTGTCACGCTCGATAATGTTGGTGTCAAGACAGGAGCTTCCGTAGTCAACTCTGCCCGGCTTTCTAATCTCGCCTGACAGATAAAGCATAGCTTCTGAAAGCGTAGTTTTACCTGAATCAACATGAGCCGTAATTCCGGCAATAATTTTTTTCATATATATCATTCCAATCGGCGGTTATATCAACAGATAAAATTATACCATATTTGCTGGATTTTTTCAAGTTTGACTGATACTTTGAGAATAAAGGTCTTTTCAAAGTGAGAAAAATGTGGTATAATATTAATTAAGCTTGTTGAAAAAATCAATTGATAAATCGTGGGATTCCAAAGGGGTTATTACCCCTTTGGCGGAGTCCAGA
>JAEDLA010000243.1 GCA_016295545.1 Oscillospiraceae bacterium
AATAACCGGAATACCTTCAAAATGAAGCGAGGCATTTTTTTGAAAGGCACTGCTGAAAAAATTATCAGATAAGAAACTCCACGCTGCTTCCTTACTGAAACTTGATCCCATTATTCCAAGCATATTATGAGGAACAGCATAATAACCTGTTCCTTTGTCAGACGGGTAGCCAACAAAAGTAATATCAGCTCCTCCAAAATCGGAACAAAGCTGAAAAGCAGTAGATGAATTTATTCCATTTATGACTATTTCGTCTACAAGTGCCTTGTCATTTATCAGAGCATATCCCATGTCTGTTCCTATTGACTGAAAGTCACCAGCCAGCCAGTTCAGTCTGTTTTCAAAATACGGCAGCTTACTTGTCCTTGAAAGCACATCGGCAAACCCTGTTAAATCACAGCTTCCTGTACCTATATTCACAGCGTCTCTGACTGTACGTTTCATAAAATAATTATCAATATCTGACTCTGTATAACACTGATATAGAAAATCACAGTCCTCCGGCATATTATAGAATGCTTCAAACGCATCATTATAGCTCCAGTTTTCACCGTATGCACTGACATTTTTCGTTTTTGCAGCAGCGGTGAACAAATCAAATCCGGTACAGATTGACGGCAAACGTCCCTCACGTTCAAGTCCCTCAAGAACATTTGCAAGAAAAGAATCCTTTTCAGCTTTATTCATGAGCTGGTACAAATCAGCAAGATAATTCCCCCTTGCCAGCTTTTCCATACTCTCCGGAGATGCAGCAACAATATCCGGACACTTTCCCGACAAAATATCCATAGTCAGATGTTCAAAGCAATTTTCTCCATTTTCCTCTGTACGGTAATCTATAATCTTCAGGTCATAATTTACATTATGCTGTAAGTCGGTAAAATCTGTTCCGTCCCAGCTGGTCACAGCAACAGTTAAATCTGTTTTTGCAGGAGTAATTCCGCTCTCCGACTGCTCCTGACTGTCGTTTATCTCCTCCACCTTGTCCTTGCCGCAGGAAAAGGTGGTGAATGTAAGCAAAAAAGCTGAAAGCATGGCAAATCTCCTTAAATATCCTTTCATAGAAAACCTCCTGTATAATAAGTCTATATAAACAAGTGATTCTTCAGCAGTAAAAAGACGATATAACCGACTGTCATTTCCGTAGAAATTATCCTGCGATTATTAGTGAAAATATACAAAAACAGGACAGCCTTTCAGCTGCCCTGCCTTATTAATCAAAGTCATATTCATCTGCATTTCGATTCTTGAATTCCTCAAAAACCTCTTTCACCAATGCTTCGTCCTCAACGGAGATATACTCATTATCCTCCGGATTTTCGGCATAAATTGCTTCAAGAATCACAACCTCGTCCTCAAGGTCCTCAAAGGGAATAAGCACAACGTAATTTTTACCATTATACGGGAACTCGTCAATTACCTCAAAGCTGATATCCTCGCCGGAATCGTCCGTAAGAGTGAGGAATCTGCCCTCCTCGGACTCATCATCAATATTTTTTTCAATATCTGCCATTATAATGCACCTGCCTTAAAAAATTATATGACGGGGCATTCCGTTTTTCATAACCGGCGGAAGCTCCCCCTGAATAAGAGGCATAACATAGGAAACTGCCTCATCTGTAATATTATTTCCCTCAGGAGTAATCCACTCAGACGGGAAAAATTTCTCATTATTGGCTGCTGTCTCAGCAGAAATATCCACTATCTCGCTTAAATAAGGATTGGAGGAAAGCCGCTTAAAGCCCATCATACAGCCGGTTTTGCCGTTAAGAGCTGCTTCAACAGCTGCACTACCGATTCTCTGTGACTCCTCAATATCCGTCAGTGAAGCAAGGTGTGAGCTGCACCGCTGCATAACATTAAGCTCAATGGAACGAACCTTGCAGCCTATCTTATCAGAGACGAGATTTTCAAGATATTTGCCGATTCCTGAAAGATAGCTGTGACCGAAAGCGTCGGTCTTGCTTGACTGGTGACTTTCAGCGGCAAAACGTCCGTCAGCCGTCCTTACTCCCTCTGATACAACGGCAATAACGGCTTTATGGAGCTTCATCTGCTCCCTGACATCGGCGATAAACTTCTCGTCGCTGAATACGGTTTCAGGGAGATATATCAGGTGAGGAGCACTTTCTCCGTTGGCTCTGATACAGCCGGAAGCCGCTGTCAGCCAGCCTGCGTGTCTGCCCATAGTCTCAATGACGGTCACTGAGGGAGCGCTGTACACGTTGCTGTCTCTCGTAATTTCCTGAACTGTTGCCGCAACGTACTTTGCCGCTGAGCCGAATCCCGGACAATGGTCAGTACCGCAGAGGTCATTGTCAATTGTTTTAGGTATTCCGACAACCTTTATGTCAATTGATTTATCTGCGTAGTACCGTGAAAGCTTTGCTACCGTGTCCATTGAATCGTTTCCGCCGATATAGAAGAACATTCCGATATCATACTTTCTGAAGCAGTCGGTGATTTTCTCATAGACAGCACTGTCCTTTTCGTGGTCAGGCAGCTTTCTCCGGCACGAACCAAGTGCGGAGGAGGGAGTTCTTTTCAGAAGCTCAATATCCTCCTCGGATTTCAGAAGCTCCGACATATCAGCAAGCCTGTCCTCAATAATGCCCTCGATTCCGTTTAATGAGCCGTAAATTTTTTCGATTTCCGGTGATTTTGCACCGGCGCAGAACACTCCGGCAAGTGAAGCGTTGATTGCGCAGGTAGGACCTCCGGACTGAGCAACTGCAATATTCATAGTTTACAATTTTTCCTTTCGGTTTCGTCAGTAATAATCTAATTGTAACATATATTCCGGTCTATTACAACAAAAAATATGCACAAATCCCACAGCAGAAATATTTCTTTTTTGG
>JAEDLA010000244.1 GCA_016295545.1 Oscillospiraceae bacterium
GAGGGAACAGGGGAGTATTACAGTGATGAGATAAATGCTGTTTCCGAAAAGCTTCATTACTCGGAGGAACTTACCATACCGGAAAATGACAGCGATGCAGCAATAGTTTTCCAGCTTGGAGGAATGGATTATTTTAATCTCACTTTGTACAATATCAAGCTTGTGAAAATTGCATAAAATAATGGCGGAGCTTTTTGGCTTCGCCATTTTTTGTAGATAATTAATTTGCGGCTGTCATTGCCATTCTGTGAGGCTTTGAGTAAAGATAACCCTGTGAGAAGTGGATACTGTTCTTTTCCACTATCTGCTGAATTGCGTCATTCTCCACAAATTCCGCAATGATTTCCTTGCTGTGTTTTTTTGCCCATAATGCAATCATTTCAAGAAATTCAAGGGCATAGGTGTCGGAGCTGATGTTCCTGATTATCTCGCCGTCTATTTTTATGTAGTCCGACTTTATCTTGAACACGTTGACGATATTTGAAAATCCGCTGCCGAAGTCGTCAATAGCTATACTGCCGCCGCAGCTGTGGATCTTATCAACAAACTCGAAGATGATCTGATAATCAGTGATTTCCTCTGTTTCCGTCAGCTCAAAGATGAAATTTTCCGGATGAGGAGCAGATTTCAAAAATGTGAAAATGGAGTGAGTTATCCTGTAGTTGCATATATCACTGACATTCAGGTTGATTGTAACCTTGTCGGAGCGGTTGACAAACATTTCCATTACCTTGTTTATCATTATATAGGAAATATCGGAGTAAAAACCGTATTCCTTTGCAATGTCCATAAAATGATAGGGAGTGTAGATGTTGCCTTCTGAATCCTCAATTCGCATAAGAGCCTCATACATACGGATACCATTGCTGCGGTTGTCGTGGATTCCCTGAAAATAGGGGATAATACGCTTGTTGGAGATTGCGTCATTGAGAATGCGTATCATCTTCATTTTCTGAGCGTTGAACTGCTCCAGACCTAAATCAGGAGTATACCGCAGGAAAAGCAGATTTTTATTTCTCATGCGGGTGAGGACAAGCTCAGCTTTATTTATCATATCGTCCTCATGCATTACAACGGCAAATTCACTGACTGGTACGTAGGAGGCAAAATCAAACTCCGCAATGTGGTTCTGAACAGCAGTTATCATATTCAGAAAGTCGTCATCACTTATTTCAGGCGAAGCAGTTAATATCAGAGAGGTTTTCTTGTAGATATAACAGCTGTAGCCGGAATTGCCTATAAACTCCATAATAGTCCTGTGAAAACGGTTGAAATACAGATTGAATTTGGACTTGCTTGTAAAAGCAGTAAGCAGACTTTCATTGCGTATGGTTATCATACACATTTTATCAAATGCTCCGAGATTGAAGTCGTAGAGGAATTTTGTGATATTACCCAGACCGGTATCATCATCTATGAAAAGACTGCTTTTGATTTCACGCTGCTGCTCTGACTGGCTTTCATCACTTATTGAGTTTGTTTTCAGCAGATAATCTAAAATTTTCATATTATTATTCACCAGAACGTTTGCATTGTCGCTGAGAGCTTTGATATTCAGCTTTATGCGGCAGTTGCTTTCGGAAAGAGCTGCAATAGCAAATGAATAGTTGCAGTATCTGTTTTTGTTGTTGATATTTCCTATCTCTCCTGCAACGAGAGCGCCGCTGAGATTTGTGCATTTAAAGGGGAGAAGCTCCCATTGGGCGCAGTTGCTGAACATATCCTGACGGGAAACGCAGCTGTAGCCGAAAAGAACCTCTGCAGGGTGATTGCTGATATTTTCACAGACGTTTTCGCATACCTCAATAGTTTTCTGAATGCTTGAATAGGCTATTCTGACCTTGTCACCTACTTTTACCTCGCTTGGCACAAACAGAACCGGTTCAGGTTCATCATTGAAAACGGACATTTCAGCTGTCTGAGGAGAATAGCTTATACCCCAGGGAATATTGCTGTAATTGGACTTAACTAATGGAAATACGACAGTGATATCGCTGGCTTTTTTAATACGGCTTAAATTTATTCCAAGCTTTTGCTGATACCAGTCAACAGCATTTTCACCGTTGATCGTTCTGATTATCAATCCGTCAGCATCTGTAATTGTGTAGGTTTTGCCGATAGGCTCGGTAACATATACGATATCACCGAATACAGACATTTTTTCTGAGCCTATGGCAGCACATACGATACCGTTTCTTGATATTGAGCTTTCGTTAAAGACATAGCTTTGCTGCTGTATCATGTCAATAAAGACATCATCGGAAGTATTGGCAATACCGCCGATAATGTGAAGATTGTTAAATCTGCTGCTGACATGGTCAACGAAATCACCGACTTTAATGTACGGACGTGAAAAAAAGGCAAGCATGAAATCAGTTCTGAAATCAGCAAACTGTTCCTGAATGTTGCAGGCAAGCTCATCACCTGAGATATCATGACCGCTGACGGTACTGAGAGGGCTTATGCAGGTTTTTATGGAAGCAGAGCCTGTATCGGTAATAGAAACAAGGCAGCACTTTGTCTTTATACTGCCCTCGCAGATAACACCGGAGGTACTGCTGCCGATAATTTTTGCATTCGGGAGATATGACAGTATTTTATCTATAAATGGTTTGATAGTAACGCAGCTGTGGATACAGGTATGAATTCTGACAAGGTATTCCTTATCCGGAGATATTTCATTAGCTTTCAGCATTTCCTCAAACCGCTGGTCTGAAGAATAAATAAAATTCACGGTTTTCAACCTTTTTACCTCCTGTCTTTCTCCTTGATGAGAGGGAGATTAATACAGCTCCTCTGTGATTAA
>JAEDLA010000015.1 GCA_016295545.1 Oscillospiraceae bacterium
ATGGTAACACCTTTCGGCAATCCCCAGAATCTGTATATTTTTGATATGTACAGCATGACTATGGGAGACTTTTTCCGTACAATGCTGCCTGCCGGAGTAGTGAGCCTTATTATCCTGATACTCCTTTGTCTGCTGCTGCCGAAAAGTCCCTGTACTGCTGAAGCTTCTGTCAGTGAGCCTGTTCCGAAGCTTCACCTTGCGGCATATTTTGTTCTGTTTATACTTTGCCTGCTGACGGTTTTCAGGGCAGTTCCTGACTGGTTATGCCTGATTGCCGCAGTTGTAACAGCACTTCTTCTGAATTATAAGCTGCTTTTCAAAGTGGATTACGGACTGCTTGCAACCTTTGTCTGCTTTTTTGTTTTTGTGGGAAATTTTGCCCGAATCGATTCAGTGAGAGACTTTTTCTCATCTGTTTTAAGGGACAGGGAGGTTATTGTAGCTGCACTTCTTTCACAGGGTATAAGCAATGTTCCGGCGGCAGTAATGCTGTCAGGATTTACTGAAAACGGCAGAGAGCTTCTTCTTGGAGTAAATATTGGGGGAATGGGAACAGTAATAGCTTCACTGGCAAGTCTTATTTCATTTCAGTACTACAGAAAAGCCGAAAATGCACAGCCTTTGAAATATATGCTTATTTTCTCAGTCACAGGCTTTGCAATGCTTGCACTTTTGCTCGTACTTGCACTTACCGGAATTATTTAATAATGTGACAATAAAAAGCGGCGAAGCCAAAGTGGGTTTCCAAAGGGTATAAACCCTTTGGCAGAGTCCAGAGGCAGCGCCTGTGGTAGGGTGTGGGGCAACGCCCCGCATCAAAGAAAACCAGTAAAGCCAGCGAAGCGCCGCTTTACGGACGTTTCAGCATTACTCCCCTCGGCTTTCCCGACGAAGTAATAAAGGAATATGAAATGTACAGAATACTGATTATAGAGGAAGATTTTACTATAGCCTCTCTTATGAAAAATCACCTTGAAAAATGGAATTTCACCGTAAAATGTGCGGAGGATTTTCATAATGTTATGGGAGAATTTACCGGATTTGACCCGCATATTGTTCTTGCAGACGTTGACAGTAAATGTTACAAGACTGCGGAAATGGCACTCTGCTATCTGCGGCTTGACAGCTGTTCAAATGACCTTGTAATAAAGAAATACAGCATTGACGATATAATCAGAAAGGCTGTACACCGGTATGCACCTCAGTTTATCAGACGGAGGATAAGACTGGTATATGCACCCTCCGGAGAAAAGACTGTAACTGACGAAAAATGGCCTCTTTTTATAATTGAGCAGCTTCTGTCGAATGCTGTAAAATACACCATAAAGGGAAGTGTGACTATAAGCTTTGCCGGAGATGTTCTGACAGTTTCCGATACAGGAATCGGAATCTCTCAGGAGGATATACCCCGTATTTTTGAAAAGGGATATACCGGTCTTGGCGGCAGAACTGACAGAAAATCAACAGGACTGGGACTTTACCTCTGCAAAAAAGCGGCAGACCTTCTTGGACACCGTATATCTGTAACATCTGAAATAGGCAGAGGTTCATCATTTTCTGTAGACCTCAGCAGGGAAAAAATAGATATTGAATAAAAATGGCACATTGACTTTTACCAATGTGCCGTAATTTTTTAATTATTTTCAGCAAGTATCTTTCTAAGCATAATCATGTCGAAGCATTCGACAACACCGTTTTCATTGCAGTCAGCGTGAACAGCTTTGTCATCTTGACCGCCTGAAACCATGCAGCTTCCGGAATTTAAAAGGTCAGCATCGCCGATATTTCCGTCATTGTCAATGTCTCCCATTTGTTTTTTACCGCCGGTAATGCTCTGATAAGCGGCTTTAAGCTCAGCATCTTTAAGACGGCAGGTATTCCGGTCGTACTGTAAATCGGTAATATCCCACTGAACAGGACAGATATTGCGCTCATAGGCAACCCTGCACACTGACGAGAGAAAAAGCCTTACCGAATCAGCGCCCTTATTTTTGACAGGACAGCCGTATTCGCCGATAATAACAGGAATTCCCTTGTCCACGAAATTAGTTTTCATCATGTCCATATTTGAATACAGCTCATTGAAGTCGGCTTCTGTGCCCCATGCTGAGGTGCATTTTCCCCAGTCAGCGTCCTCCTCAAGAATGGCAAATCCGGCAGGCGTATAGTAGTGAACTGACACTGCACAGCGGTCAGCAAGGTCACTGGGCATTCTGAACATCGTGTCGCAGGTTAGATTAATGCTGGTCTGATAGCCTGAGATAAGGAGATGACGCTTTTCGTTGTTTCCGCCGGAGCTTCTTATAATATCAACAAATTTCTGATTTATTTCATTCACAAGCTCATAGGATTCAGCCTTTCCGTCTGTGCCGCCCCATTTGTTCCATAATGAATCCCAGCCAAGCTCCTCGTTCTGTGATTCAAATATAAGATAGTCGCTGTAATCCTTGAAATTATCGCTTATCTGAGTCCACATTGCAGTATATCGCTTCATGCATTCGTCCTTGTTATCGGGGAATGTGCTTACCCAGCCGTTATCCCAGTGGATATTGATTATTGCATACATTCCTGATTCTATAGTCCAGTCAACGACCTCCGTTACACGAGCCATCCATTCCTTGTCGATAACGTAGTTTCCGTCCTGAATCATTTTGTTTGACCAGGCTACAGGAATTCTGAGAACGCCGAAGCCCTCCTTTGCATAGCCCTGGATTATCTCTTTGGTGATAACAGGACTTCCCCATGCTGTTTCGTAAGCTTCATTGGAACCGTCACTCCACTGAGCAATCCAGTCGCCGCAGGATTCAAATGTATTTCCGAGATTGATACCGATGCCCATATCACGGACAAGCTCCATAGTAGAAATATCTCTCATATTGTTTTCCGCTCCTGTTTCCGCTGAAATGCTATAGTATTAGATGCAATTTTATTATAGCATGAAATTTCAGGCTGGTAAAGACACAATTTAAAGAAAATGAGTAAAATCTGAATGAGTTTTACAGGTAGATTATTGAATTTTATCTTGGTTTATCCGATTTTTAATAAATGTACTGAATTTCAAATTTAAAAAATAAATGAATTGCATTTTTTGTTTATTTTGTCCACTCAATGTGCAGATTATGGGTTGACGGAATTGGGGAACCGTTGTAAAATTAAAAAAAGAAAGAACATTTGATGAATATTATGTAAAAAATCTGCGGTGCATTATCTGCACTTTAAATGTTACCGCAGTTTATGGTTTATATTCCACTGTAAAGGGGCAAATCGGGAGCAAAGGCTGTATTTGCATGGAATATGGCTTTTGCTTCAAGTCATTAAAAGAAAAATATTCTTACTGAGGTGATTAAGGTTGAAAAGAAAATATACATCTGCAATTACTGCTTTAGCAGTTGCATCTTCGT
Source organism: Oscillospiraceae bacterium (assembly GCA_016295545.1). GTDB lineage: Bacteria > Bacillota > Clostridia > Oscillospirales > Ruminococcaceae > Ruminococcus. The sequence goes on from JAEDLA010000015.1 coordinate 3,402, forward strand.
TTATGGCAGTTACCCTCTCTCCGGCAAATCTTTACAATAAAAATATTCCCATTTCTGCTGAGGCTGCATCTGTTTCAACTGTTGCTAATCCGATTATCTGGTCTGACGTTCCGGATACTGACGTTATCCGTGTCGGCGATACATATTATATGATAAGCACTACCATGTATTTCAGTCCTGGTGCTCCTATTATGAAGTCAAAGGACCTTGTTTCATGGGAGATATGCTCTTATGTTTACGATACTCTTGCTGACGGTGACATTCAGAATCTTACAAATGGTAAAAATGACTATTCTCACGGTCAGTGGGCTGCAAGTCTCAGATATCACAATGGTACATTTTATGTTTTCTTCGGCAGCTACGGTACTGGAAAATCATACATATACAAAACTGACGATATTGAACACGGTCAGTGGACACGCAGCGAAATTGACGGAATGTATCATGACGCTTCCATTCTTTTTGATGATGACGGAAGAAATTATCTCGTCTACGGCGGAGGCGGCGAAATAAAAATCAAGGAACTTAACGCTGAAATGACAGGCTTCAAATGGGGCGGTGCAGACAAGACTCTCTTTAAAACAGGTCTTGACGGTCTTTCCGGCGAAGGCTCTCATATACAGAAAATTGGTGATTACTACTATGTTTTCATCATTGCATGGCCAAGCGGTAGTGGAAGAATCGAGCTTTGCTACAGAAGTAAGGAGCTTCTTGGAACATACGAGGGCAAAACCATCCTCAATTCCGGAATAGGTACTTACGGTTCAGGCGTTGCTCAGGGCGGTATCGTTGATACTCCTGACGGGAAATGGTATGGTATGCTGTTTCAGGATCATGGCTCTGTAGGAAGAATACCTGTTCTTGTTCCTGTAACATGGGAAAATAACTGGCCTGTTATGGGCGTAAACGGAAAAGTTCCCGTTACGCTGGAAATCGACGGTGACTATACCGGAACATTCCTTGCAAAGGACGATGATTTCAGCTACAGCTCAAATGACCTTGCTCTTGAATGGCAGTGGAATCACAATCCTGACAACACAGCATGGTCTGTTACAAAGCGTGACGGCTGGCTCAGACTGAGCAATAATTCAATTGCAACAAACATTCTCAATGCAAGAAATACGCTTACTCAGCGTACAGAGGGCCCCAGCTGTTCAAGTATAATAAAGCTTGACACATCAGGAATGAAAGCAGGGGACTATGCCGGACTTTCGGCTTTCCAGTTCAAATACGGCAATGTTGGAGTTTACGTAACTGACAGCGGTGTAAAGAAAATCTATATGGCTGAAAACGGTGGCTATTCAAGCTCTGCCGCTGTTACAGACAGCTATGATAAAATCATTGAGGAAACGAATCTTTCCGGAAATGAGATTTACCTCAAAGAGGAATTTACCTTTAATACCGTTGACAGCAATCTTAATGTGTCAAACAACATAGACAAGGTCAATTTCTTCTATTCCTATGACGGAAAAACATGGACAAAAATCGGCAGTGAGCTTGGAATGTCCTATGATCTGAAGCTGTTTACCGGCTACAGAAGCGGAATTTACAGCTATGCAACAAAATCCACAGGCGGCTATGCTGATATTGATTTCTTTGACTATGAACGTGGAGAATGGAATACTCCCACAGTGGCTGAATCGGACGAAAAAGGCTGGTACTTCCACAGCACCTTTGAGGGCGATATGGACGGCTGGACTTCAAGAGGGGCAGCTTCTGTACAGACAAGCGGCAGAACAGCTTATGAGGGCAGTGAAGCTATGCTTGTTCAGGACAGGACATCAGCATGGAACGGAGCTTCAAAAAAGCTGAGTACAGCGGCATTCAAGCCCGGAAATGAGTACAGCTTCAGCGCAAATGTGATTTATTTTGACGGCGGAGCTACTGATAATTTCTATATGAAGCTGCAATATGTTGACGGAAACGGTGATACTCAGTATTCCACAGTTGCAGAAGCGACTGCTGTCAACGGAGAATGGGTTCAGCTTGCAAATACAAATTATAAGATACCTGACGACGCTTCTGATATGCAGCTTTATATTGAGACTGCTGACAGTACAAATAACTTTTATGTGGACGAAGCTATTGGCGCAGTTGCCGGTACAGTCATTGACGGTGCAGGCGGTTCAAAAACAATTATCAAGGGTGACATAAACATTGACGGAACTATTGACTGCTTTGATATAATCTCAGCACGTCAGGGACTTGCAAATAACGGCTTTGACAGTACAGCTGCAAAGATTGCGGCTGATGTTGACAGCGATAATGTTTTCAACGTTGCAGACGTTGTTAATCTTCAGAATTTTGTAATCGGCAGAATCACGGAATTTCCTGTGTCAGAAGCAAATATCTGGGACACCTATCAGGAAACGGCTTCTCCGGAAATGATAAAATTCTACTCGGATTCAATTTATCAAATGGGCAATACCTCACGTCTTACGGAGAAAATCCAGAAGGCGCAGAGCGGTGAAAATGTAACGGTTGCGTATCTTGGCGGCTCAATAACAGAGGGCGGCGGACTTGATACCTGCTATGCAAAGCGTTCTTATCAGTATTTTGCAGATACTTTCGGCACAGGCAGCAATGTTTCATATATCAACGCAGGCTTGTCCGGAACTTCTTCCGCAGTGGGACTTTTAAGAGCTGAAAATGATATTCTCAGCAAGTCTCCCGATGTGATATTCATTGAATTTTCCGTAAACGACCACCCGGAGGAAATTTACAAAAAAAGCTATGACAGTCTTGTGAGAAAGTGCCTGTCTCAGCCAAATGAACCGGCAGTAATTATTCTTATAAACCGTGCTAAGGGCGGTTATTCCATGCAGACTCAAATGGCTGCCGTGGGCAAACACTACAATGTTCCTGTTATCAGCATGGACAATGCACTTTCAAATGCGTTTACAAGCGGACTGCTTACAACAGATGATTATTTCTCAGACGAATATCACCCTCATGCAGAGGGCTGCAAGCTGATTTCCGACTGTATTTCGTATTACTATCGTCAGGCTCTTAAAACGGAAAATCATTCAGACAAATACGTGATTCCGGCTTCGTCGGTTTACGGAAGTGAATATTCCACAGCTACAATTGTACCTCTTACAGAGCTTTCCGGTCTTAATACAGGTTCATTTACACAGAAGCAGACAAATTACAGATTCCCTTATGGTTTTGTATATAATCAGAATACCGGTAATAATCCTCTGACCTTTAAGGCTCAGGGCAATGGCGTGTTTGTGGTATTCAAGTCCAATCAGAATTCATCACTTGGAAATTTACAGGTTACTGTAAATGGAAAGACTACTACAATAAAAGGCAACCGCAATTACGCATGGGGCGGTCCTGACGCTGATATAGCATATATTCAGGACACCAGCGGTATACTTGATGTCTCAATGGCACTGGAAAATGGCTCAGGCGACTTTGAGATATGGGGCATAGGCATTATCAAGTGACGCTCCGCAATAAATAAGCAATCTTCATAATACCCTTCCATAAGCAGCTGCATATTTCTTGCGGCTGCTTTTTATTGCAAAAAAATATCCATATTGCCTTGATCTGCAAAAACAGGACACCGGCAATATGGATATTTTTATTTTATAGTGGACAACCTTTATTTAAGCCTTTTTGCTTCATCGTCCTTAACGGAAAAATCGTCTATATCAATAACAGAGGGGGGAACTTCCTTTGCTCTCAGCTCAGATACAATAACAGCAATTCCTCCGACAATGAGGATTATTCCGAGAATTCGCTTGAATAACGCACTTGCGCTGAAAGGATTGAAGAATAGGAAAGCACCAAAGCACAGGGATATAACACCCAGTACAGCCATGAAGAGCCATGCTCTGCCGGATTTTTTAAGCTGAAGTGCGGAGATAATTCTTTCCGCTCCCGTAAGGCTGAAAATTATGCCGAGCACTACCGGAAGTCCGAATGAAAGGAGTGTCGGGAAACCGCATACAAGGAATCCGATAAGTATTCCTGATATGGACTTTGCCGCAAAAAACGGGGCAGTTCCCTTTGTTCCTGAAATAATCAGTACAATTATGTTGTAGATAATCATTGCAGCGCCGGCGATGTAAAACAGCGTTGAAATGAACTTCGGAAAAAATGCGATTACAATTCCGGCAGCAAGAAGAATCGCTCCGGTCAGATAGGCTTCTGATTTGAAAAATTTCATAAAATTTCCTCCTTTAACGTTTTCTCCGGACTTTGTAAAAAGTTCCTGTCCGGAGAAAATAGCTTAATTGATATGTCAGACAATCCTGCATAAATTTGATTAATACAGGAATGTAATAAACCTCATCAAAAACTTTTCGGCAAGGTTTGACTTGCTGTAAATTTTATGGCTGAGTTTCTCTGCAAAATCAGCTGCAAAATCTGCCGCCGCCTTTTCAGCAGGAGCATTTCCGAAGCTGCACAGAAGTGCGGTTTCCACCAGCTGTCTGAAATCACCTTTTTCAAAATAAATCTCACCAAGCCGCCCTTCCACATATTCAGCAAATTCAGTGTAGAATCTGTTATCACGATGTATCTTCATAAGAGCAAGAAGCCTTTCCGTATAGTAGTAAATGTACTCCACACGCCGTTCCGGAGAACCGGTGGTGAAACGTTTTTTTCTGACTTTCAGTATTATGAACCGTCTTAGGTAAATAATGAGGCAGAGTGCTGCAATTGATGAAATAATTACTGCTGTATAAAGAACACCCGTTGAGATACCTTTACCGGAGCCGCCGTGTCCTGATATTTTCGTGGTTACAGCCGGCAAAGACGTTGCCGCCTCGGAAGTCTGCTGTGCAGTGGAGCTTTTTTCTGATGTAGTTTTTTCATGGGTGCTTCCTGTTGTACGTGTTCCTGTTGAGACAGTTGTCGTTCTGGTCTGTTCTGTTGCAGTTGTGGCGGCTGTTGTAGTTTCGGTGTTAATGGCATTGCTTGAATATCCGGCAGTAAACTCAAAGGGAACCCAGCCGAAGCCGTCAAGATAAACCTCGGTCCATGCGTGACTTCTGTTGTCTTTCAGCTGAACTGTGTATGTACCGTCTTTGTTTTTGCTGTTGTTATTGAAGTCGTCAGATACCATGATATAGCCTGTGGCATATCGTGCCGGAATACCAGCCATTCGTGCAAGAAGAACGCCGGAGGAAGCGTAATGGATACAATAACCCTGTTTATTCTCCAGCAGGAAATAATTGACAAAATCACGGTTGGAGGGCGTTTTGCCGGGGGACAGGGAGTAGGTCGTCATGGAGCTGACCTTATCCCTGAGCTGCTGAAGCGTTTCAAGCTTGTCTGCTGCTGTTTCACCGGAGGCAGAATCGAGAATATCTGCAAATTCACTCCGAATCTCGTCCATGCTCTCATTGTCGGGCAGCTGTAAGTAATTGGCATAAACAAACTTTCTGTAGCGGTTTTCAAGCAGTGAAGCCATTATTGCAGGAGCATTTTCGTACATTTTGTCCTCAGTGAAGTATTTCTTATTAAGTTCATTATCAATGGTGAAATAATCGTTATAGGAAAAGAGACTGTTGTCCGAGCAGTAATCGGTAATATCCTGCCGCCATACGGTGTCGGTTATTTTTGATGCAGAGTAAACATTCCTGTTCTTTGTACCAAGAAGCTCCGCAATATTTACAATGTCAATACCTGTGAATTTATAGGAATATTCGGTCTGACCGTTTCTTTTGGAGCTGACGCTTGTATCATTGGTATAAACCATGTCTCCGAAATTGTCTGTGCCGTAGGGAGCGTAGCTTTTGTTCTTCTTTCGCTTGGCATCGATCCACAGAGTAATATCGGAATTGCCCTCAACGGCGGTATTGCAAAGCAGATGAGGGAAGTCCTGCGGATAGATACCATATTTTTTGAAATCTCCGAAAATATCAGCGGCACTGGTGTAAGCTGTATTTTTCAGCTCAGTCCATTCATTGTTGCTGTAGACTGCGCCGGCATAGCCTTTCAGGTAAACAGCTCCCTCATATTTTTTATCAATAGTAGCAACGAGGTCGGTGACGTTTTTGTAGCTGATATTCGATACTGTACCAAGCTTATGCACCTCATAGTCAAATGTGAAGCCAAAGGACTCCGTAATGGCAGAGATACTGGAGGCAAGGTCGTCAACGGAAAAGGAATTTACTGCCATTTTTATATCAGTGCGCTTCTGATTGAGAGCGTCACTTCTTTTATAGCCGGAAAGCTTCATAAAAGCAAGTGTAGAGGCAGTAACGATACACAGAGCGTTCATAATGAACAGAGCACATTTTTCTGTGACTTTCAGACGCATCTGACGTTTGGGGAAAAACAGATTTTCCTTTCTGACAAATCCGCCGCTTCCGCCGGAATACTCTCCCAGATCGGTATTGCATATTGCAAGGAGAGCAAGCCAGTATGCAATGGTAAGGATTCCCCAGAAAACAGGAATACTTATGCCGTGATAAAGACCTATTTCAATAATCGGGAAGGTACACAGCACAACAAGAACGGGATTAGGGCGGTGAATTGTAAAGGTATAGATAATAACGGACAGCAGCCATATACAGAAGATAAAAAATACCGTGACGCAGTAGCTTTCCTCGTCATCCGGAAGAAATTTGTAATAGCTGATATCTGTTTTCATAGCATCGGAGTAAATGATGTTATAGACATATTTGAAGCCGTTCTTAACAGTTTCTGCATAACGTGTTACTGCTATTGCAAGCAGACCGAGAGAAATTCCGGCGAAAATGAGATTTTTTCTGCCTGTTCGTGTCAGAGCAATATGAACAGCTGAAAAAATAATCGCCGCCGTTGTAACAGCCTTAACGCTGTAATTAAAGTCAAACATTTCAAGAAATGACATTATAACCGAAACAAAGCCAATAACAGCTATAAGAACGGCTTCATACCAGCGCCGGTCAGGTCTTTTCTGTTTTACGGACATTGTAATGCTGTCGCAGATAACAATTCCGCTGTAATTTTTTTTATTTGTTTTGTTTTTCATATTCTTTCCTTAAAGTTCTATATCTCTTACGGAAGATGAGATTCTGCCTATTACTACGGGGATAATATTGACAGAGGAGTAAATCTCGTCTGTTTCGTCAGCAGCTTCGGCAGACTTGACAATTTTCAGCACATTTTTAATATCAGCGTCAAGCTCATTGTCTATATGTTCGAGCAGACGGTTATCTTCATCAGCTGTTATAAGTGTAAACGAAGCCCAGCCGGAGTTATTGTTCACAAAAAAGGGTTCAGGAGATTCAGCATAAAATTCCTCACTGAATGTCAGAATAAGCTCATTTACAGCTGAGGCAAGACTGTCCATACCGTTGATTAAACGCTGTACGAACTGCTTTTCACGGGGATTGAAGTAAATCAGCGTGTGCTGATGTTCATTTTCGATGTAAAGCTGTGAAAGTGAAACAAAAGCTTCAATCAGTGTATCAAAAATCGGTAGAGTGTATTCAGATTCCTCGGTACAGCGGAGATTAAGGAAAATAGCCGCAGGAGAATCCACAGGCTGACTGTAATCCTTGACAATAAACTCATCACGCTTGCTTGTAAGCTTCCAGTGGATACGGCTGAGCTTGTCTCCTGCGTTATATTCTCTCAGGTCGAAAACCTCTGAGGGATCGTCACCGGGCTTATACTCGGAGAAAACGGAGCTTTCGTCATTAAAACGGTCGTTGGAAACGACTATACCGTTTATATCATGTCCCTCCGGAAGAATAACAATGTCTGCGCCGATATTTTTGCCGACCTTGAATTTAAAAAGTCTTAACGGATCGTAAATCGTAACATAAGCGGAGCGAATTCTGATTTTTCCACAGAATCTGGAGCTGAGCTTAAATGTGAGCCGCTGTTCGTTTCTTGCCTGAATAGGAAAATGAAGCTCGATATAGTTGACCTGATTGTTGAATATATTAAAGTATTCCACAATAGCTTCAGCTTTTCCAACAGGAAAAATACTTCTGTTTGAAACACAGAGCTGAACGTCAAAAGGCTCCTGTTTTGCCGCAGTACGGCTTTTAACAGCATAATCAACGGACAGCATCTTTTTTGTAATAAGAAGTGAGGTAAACATTAATACAGGCACAGAGCATATAACTATTAGCAGAATCAGTGAAAAGTCCCATATATAGAGGATATAGAATACTGCACATACTATGATAAGCAGTGCAAAGAGAATTTTCATTATCAGCATGGCTTACCTTCTGTCCGCAGAAATTCTTGGTGCAGGAACTTTTTTTACTATTTCAGATATGATATCCGAAGCAGTCTGTTCAGCAAGCTTTGCCTTTGAGCTGAGAATAATTCTGTGCTCGAAAACGTCATGGCAGATAAATACCACATCATCGGGAATAACGTAATCTCTGCCCATTGCAACAGCAATTCCCTTTGATATCTGCATAAGGGCAAGAGTACCTCTGGGGCTTACTCCGAGACGAAGCAGGGGATGATTTCTTGTTGCAGCTGAGAGAGCTACGATATATTCGTAAATTTTATCGTCAACATAAACTCCTGAAATAGTCTCCTGAAGCTCAAGAATAGTATCAGTGTCAGCAACCTTTCTGACATTTTCGAGAGGAGCAGAGTTGTATTTTGATTTGAGTATAGCCACTTCTCCGGCAGTATCCGGATAACCCATGCTCAGCTTTATCATAAAGCGGTCAAGCTGAGAATCGGGAAGATTATGTGTTCCGGCAGAACCAATGGGATTCTGCGTAGCAATAACGGTATACGGTTCAGGCAGCTTGTATGTAACGCCGTCAACGGTGATCCTTTTCTCCTCCATAAGCTCCAGAAGTGCGGACTGTGTTTTGCTGGAGGTACGGTTTATTTCGTCAGCAAGAAAGAGATTGCAGAAAGCTACGCCGGGACGGAACTCAAAGCTGTTCTTAGCCTTGTTATATATTGAAAAGCCGGTAACGTCAGTAGGAAGTACGTCCGGAGTAAACTGCATACGGTTATGCTCCAGCGAAAGAGCCTTTGAAAAAGCAAGGGCGAGAGTAGTTTTTCCCACTCCGGGAATATCTTCTATAAGAACATGGCCCTTGCAGAGAATGGCAAGCAGTACCTTTATAATGACTGCGTCTTTGCCTATTACAGCCTTTTTGACTTCTTTTAATATACTGTTGATCTGATTTGTTGAATAAGAAATGTTCATTTTGTTCTCCTGTAATTTTATTTCTGTATATGCAATTTATACATATATATAATCTATTATAACATTATATCCTTTCTAATGCAATAGGAAAATTGAAAAAAAGGAGCACAAACGTAAGTTCATGCTCCTCAATTATTGTTACTTAAGCTATTAAATATTGATAATTACTTTGTCGGGCAAGCCGAGGGGAGTAATGCTGCAACGTTCGTAAAGCTTCGCTGCGCTTGCTTTACTGGTTTGTTAGGAGGGGCTCTGCCCCCCCTCGTTCACCCCCCTGCCAAAGGGTTTATACCCTTTGGAATCCCACTTC